>JAIRNN010000235.1 GCA_031257995.1 Spirochaetaceae bacterium
TGACTCCGGTAATGCGCCGGAACTTTTCGTCCGTATATTCGCTCTTGTTTTCGTATTTCATCCGGTTCCCCTTCCAACGAGTATTTTACCACCTCCCGGATAGTTTTGCAAGAAATCTATTGATAATTCGGCGCATTTTGTTAAGATAATCTGCATAATCGGCGTGTTCAACACGGGCATTGTAATACGGAGGTGAAGTGAAAACAAGGTCTGTCGATTCTCCCGGCGTTTTTCGCAAAAGCGTTTCGGAATCGCCATAGCCGACCGTATTCCGTATATTTGATATTTTGGGTGTATCACCGCCCTTTTTCTTTCTGCCGAAAATTTGTTTTCTGCTGAGTATCCGGTCTTCAAGCACCTATTTTTTGGTTGTTTTTCTTTCCACAAGCAAACTGCTTACTGCGTCAATAACCGCCTCGCCGATTACGTGACTTTGATGCAAAAGCGGCACCCGCCAAATGTGATAGCGATCGTCAATCTCTGGCAACCCAAAAGAAACAACCCCGTGACGTATCGTCCGCAAGTACATGTCGCCGATTTGTTTGGCCTGCTCAACCGTTTTAACCAAATAAACTGCAACACTTTTCTTTGTCCGCATATTCCACCCATTCATCCATTCACGTTTATCCGCAACCGGCAACTATTTCCACTCCCGCGCTAATACTTCTTGTCCGCGTATTCCAGCCACCCTCCGGCCTCGACCAGCGCGCGGTCGAAGCCCTTGAGCGTAAACGGCACGGTCTTTTCCTTGCCGCCGGACGTGAAGGTCAGCGAGACCTGAGCGTTTTCGATGCTGCAGACGAGCAACGTCTCCCGATCCCCACCCGCAAACTCCCGGAAGAGCGCGTCGATGGTTTCAGGCGGCAACTCGGCGGCGATCATCCCGCAGTTGTACATATTACCGCGAAAAATCCGCGCAAAACTCTCGGCGATGACGATGTTGATACCGTTCGCCTCCAGCGCCCAGGGAGCGTGTTCACGGGAAGACCCGCAACCAAAATTGCCCCGCGTAACCACCGCCCCGCGCCCGGCAACGTCCCTTTTCACGTCAAAACCCGGCAGCGTCAGGTCCTCCAGCAGGTAAGGCCCCAGCGCCGCCTTCGTGTTCTCGGTGAGATACTTCGCCGGGATAATCTCGTCCGTATTGATGTCGCTCCGGTCCAGAAACAGAACCCTTCCGCCAAAACTTTTCATAGTGGACAAAAGTATACCCGATAGTATAATGAGAGGGAAGCTATGCGTAACAATCTGTTCCCTTTTTCTTGTACAAGGGGGGAAGTCTCCCCCTCGCTCCGGACACGCACTCCGGTCGATGTGTCCACGCCTAAAGGCGCGTCCACACCTCCCTCCGTTTGGTCCTCCGCTACCCCCTCTGCGGTGGTCAGCCCCCCGCAACGCCCCCGAACCCCGGCACAGACGGGCATCTGCCTTGTGCCGGGTTTGATGCGGGGCGTTGCCGTTTTTATCATCCTCTTGCGCTGCCTCATGGCGGCGGCCCCGGTATTCGCCGATGAAAAGGCCGATGCGGAAAAACGCCGCGACATCATCCGTTACGGCACGGACAGCGAGATCGCCGCGCTCATCGGGACATTGCGCGCGGAAAAGACCGGCGACTTCGACGGCGACCTCATCGACATCGCGGAGGGCACCAACAACAACGCGATCCTCGTCGCCCTCTTTTCGTTCTTTGCCGACCGCGAGGAGGCGGGCCTCGAAAAACGCGCCCTTCCCCTACTGGAAAATTACAGCGACACCCGAAACGACGTGGTTCTGGGCGCGATCGACTATCTCGGCAAAATGAAAAGCGCCGATGCCGCCGGGGTTCTCGCCCCGATTCTGGACGGCGACAGCGGGCCGTTCACCAACGCCGCGATCCGGGCATACGGACGAATCGCCGCAACAGCCGGCAGAGACGAGGCGGCGGATTACCTCATCACCTACTACCGCGAGCGTTCTCCGGCCAACGAAACCCAGCGGGAAATCGTCATCGCGCTGGGCGAGACCGGCTCCAAAAACGCGACAGACTTCCTTGTCGAACTTATCGACAATCAGGAAGAACGCTATGTGTTGCGGATGGCCGCCCTTGACGCCGCCGCGAAGATCGGGGACGAGGCCGCAAAAGAAGCCGTCGTCAACGCGGTTCTCGCCAACGATCCCAATGTCCGTTCCAGCGCGGTCGGCGCGTTGGGCGCTTTCGACGGGGACGACGTTGAAAAAGCCATCCTCGATGCCTTCCGCGATTCCTTTTTCAGGACACGGCTGGGCGCGTGCGCCGCCGCCGGAAAACGCAAACTCGCCGCCGCGATCCCCTACCTTCGTTACCGTGCCCTGAACGACGAGGCCGCCGCCGTCCGCGATGAGGCAATCAAAGCGCTCGGCGAAATCGGCTCGCGGGCGGCATCCGCCGTTCTGGACGAGATCTTCGAGGGCGAGAAAAACCCCGACCGTATCCGCAGCCTCGCCGCCGAGATGCTCGTCAAACAAGACCCCGGCACGTACACCGCAAAAGTTACCGCCGCGATGGAAGACGCGAAAAAGAAAAACCGCGCCGCCCTCGCTTCCGGTCTCGAACGCGCCCTAGCCGCCGGAAAATCGTAGATCACGGTGAACTTTCATCCCGTTTTGCCACGAACCTCACAAAAAACACGAACATACTGTTTTGGACTGACACCCCGGGAGCAGACAAAGAGTTAAGCCGCAATGAAACTGGTAAGGAGAGGCATTATGGCAAGACGGCAGAAATACCAGAAAGAGTACAAAGAGGCGACGGCAGCCCTGAGCGGGCGGGAATACCGGACGGTTGAACAGGCGGCCCGGGAACCGGGGCTATGCGGGGACGCGCTGCGGCACTGGCGGCAGGAAGCGCGGAAGGCGGGACCGGGCGGGCCGGAGGCGTTTCCCGGTCTGGGTACCCCCCGTGACGCGGAGGCGGCGCGGCTGAGGAGACGGGCGGCGGATCTGGAGGAGGCGGATGAGATCCTAAAAAAAGCGGCGGCCATCTTCGCGGAGAGCGGCCCCCGGCAACGGCGTATAAGTTTATGAGGGAGCATAAAGACCGGTACGCCGTTAGCGGGACGGCCGGATTATGAGGGGCAAGCCGGAGCGGGTATTGCCGACAGGAGCGGAAGAAACGGCGGTGGGGGCCCTGGAGACGGCCGTTGGGAACCGGAAACCCCGTCCTGACCCGCTCTTTCATTCCGGCCGGGGGCACAGTATTGCCCAGCCCTGTTTTGGGAAACCTTGAAGGGGCGGCGCCCTCAGGCGCGGCAGAGCGTGAGCCGGAAGGGAAACTGCCGGGACAACGCGCGCGCGGAGAGTTTTTTCAAGACGCTGAAACGGAAACTGGAAACCTTGGACGGCAGGCAGAGCGCGGCGGCGGTACGGGCTTCGGTGTTTTAGGACTTGTGAAATAATAACTTGAACAAATTGTGATGATGAGATATACTGTTTTCAAGACAAGAATACAGGAGAGAAAACAGTATGGAAGAACGGATTTTGCGGATGAAGCCGTTGCCCGACGAAAGGCAGTGGAGGCTGTATTTGGCAAATGAGGCAATGGCGGCAGGAAATGGCGGTGTGAGTAAAGTCAATCGAATTACCGGGGTATCGCGCACGACAATCACAAAGGGGATTGAAGAATTAAAGAAAGAAA
>JAIRNN010000236.1 GCA_031257995.1 Spirochaetaceae bacterium
CAGCGACTTTGCCAAATCAAGCAAATTTTTGAGTTTGTTTTCCATGTGTATACCCCTCGCTTTTTATTTTAATCTCAGGCCATACACTTTGTCAAGTCTTTTTCCGACTATCACCATAACGTTTTCAAGGCCGTGTTTACCAAAAACTCCCCCGAATCGCGGGAAGCGCTGTCGCAACTGCTATCCGCCGTCACCGTCAACAATTCCGTTCTCCCCCCCCCCCTTTTTTTTTTCTCCAAAAATCCTTCATCCATCCACCCAAAAAAACCACCTAAGCCACCGACAATATCCGCGACCGGCAGATACGGTTCGACCTGAACTGCATGGCGGAGGAGGATGGCTATTTAAATGTGGAGATGTCGCTGAACCCGGACATATTCGAGCCGGTCCGTCTTGAGTTTCATCCGGAAAAACTGTTCGCCGGGCAGAACATACGCGGGAGAGGCAAAACCTATGATGACCTGCAAGAGGCGTACCAGATAGCGATACTGGCAAGAGGGCGTTTTTCCCGACGGCGAGATTTTACATGACTTTGAGTATTACGACAAGAAGCGGGGGATGGCGCTTGGAGGGCGGACATGGATTGTCACGCTTGAGATGGCGAAGCTGGACTATCTGATCGGGAAGCCGATAGGGGAGGAGATGAGCGCGGCGGAAAGGCGGGGATTTCACTTCAAGTATCTGACGGACTGCGGGAAGCGGCAAAAGATAAACGAGATAATGGAAGCGGAGGAGGAAATCGCGATGGTGAGCGAAATGTTGATGTGGTTCCCTGTGATGAAGGCTGTGATAAAAACCTGTGATTAATGCCGGGAGTATTGCGGCACTGAAGGACGGCGAAAGAGACGTTATAACGCGCATCTGCCTGAAAAAACTTTCCGCGCCTTCAGTACCGCAGTGCTGATGCCTGAATAAAAAGCACGGCCTTTTTTGCCGCCGCACCGTGTTGCATTATTGTCATAACGCCCCTAGCACAACCCTATGGTTGTGTCTGTTTCGAGCGCGGCATTGGGTGCCTTAGTGGTTAAATTCATTGAGGGGTTGCGGTAAACGCAGGTAGTTCAAGATTCGGGCGCAAAACGCTTGGAGTTTTGAAACAGACTCTTGTTGTAGTGGTCAAACCAACAACTGCCGATTATAATAGAAGTGGTGAAATTTCGTTTCGCGACTCTGTTTGTCCTTCTCTTTTTGTGCCGCTCTCTTTTTGCCGACGAGCAGAAGGTGGTTGTGCTGATTCATCCGCTGGAACGGGAGAATGTGGAGATAGAAGAGTCTTCTTTCATCGAGTCTCTGCTCTACAGCTATATTTCGGCGATGTCAGATATTGAGGTTCTGCTGGAGGTAAACGAACAGGCGGGGAACAGTGTGGACTATGAACTTTTTGGCGGTCTTAACAACGATGGCTTGAACACTATTATTACGCTCAATGTTAAAAATCTGAAAACCAACGAGATTGTCTCGTATGCCTCGGCTCACAAGAACAGTTCGGAGATGGTGCTCAAGCTCCGTTCTATCGTACAAACCTTGTTCCACGAACCCGCATCGTTTCCGGCAAACAGCGATGCTTCTCCGGTGGCAGCGGAAGATATCACGTTGAACTCGGTCGTTGGGTTGTGGCGGGCGGACGGAGGTATCGAGATGGTCAACTTTCAGCGGGACGGTACCACAATAGCTTTTTTTTCATCGGGCGAACGGATGAGCCTGAAATTTACCATTGAGGGTAACGTCCTAAAGATTATCCAGAATTCGCCGAACCGCGAGCGTTACTATCAGGGGCAGTCCTACGACATTATCCGCGAGCTTACGCAAAAGGCCCAGCCGCTGTACTTTGAACTCCAGCTTTTCGATAACGGCCTGACGTTGCGGGGCAAGCGCATCGAAACGACCGCCACAGCCGGCTCAAACGGGAGAATACAGTTGACCCACAACACCGAACATACAGCCGAGTGGAAACGACATACGCGCTGATGAAAGGGCACCGCCCCCGGCATTAATCACGGCTTCATCACGGTTGACCACAGATACTCTATGCTGTTTTGTAAAAGGGGTAACCTGTATCCGACGGGATACAGGGGGCGGCACTCCAGCACCGCTGCCCCGGACAGGATTTTGGTTTACTCCGGACAGGCGCCCCCTGTTTCTCCAACTCTATACGAAGGAGAAGGAAACGGCAAGAATGCCTGCGGGAATT
The DNA here is from genome assembly GCA_031257995.1 of Spirochaetaceae bacterium. GTDB lineage: Bacteria > Spirochaetota > Spirochaetia > Treponematales > Breznakiellaceae > JAIRNN01. The sequence goes on from JAIRNN010000236.1 coordinate 2,192, forward strand.
GTCCGGTGAAGCGGACGATGGAGGCGCGCGCCCTGGAGGGCGGCAAGATCGGGCGGCACGGGCTGACAACGGATGAGAAAGTCCGTAAGATTCTGGCGCCGCTGTTGCGGAAGGCGTAGGAACCGATCAATTCCCGCATCGCCCCGGCCGTCAGCGGTAAATTATGCTGTCGTTTTTATAACAATGACAATTCCGTTGTCATTTTAGTAATTCTGTTTTTTGCAATATCAAAATGAACTGCCCCACTGCGAAGCACTAAACTTGACCCATATCGGAATGAGCCGGTTGCGACAGACACAACTGGCTGGTTGCGATGGACGAAACCAGCCGGTTTCGTTGGACGATACTGGCTAGACACGACAGCCGTGATTGGCTAGGCACGATATAGTCGTTATACTCAAAAATACCTAACACCAATAATCGTAAATCGCGGTCTGAAGTAAATCACAAAGAGGGGCGGTATCGCGTAAGGCGCGTTTCATATTTGCCCAGTCTTTCTCTATCGGATTAAAATCAGGGGAATACGCGGGAAGAAACAGTAAATGAACATCCGCCTTCCCGCATATTTCTTCAAGCCGTTTCTTTCTATGAAAACTTGCCCGGTCCATAATTATCGCGCGGCCGGTTTGGACATTGTTTAGCGGATTAAACTCAAACCGCTTTTCAAAACGGCCTCCTGTCATGGAAAACCCCGTTATAACATTCTCATCGCAATCTTCTTTGTCCCGTTTTTGCCGTGTGTCACGGCGGCCACAACATTTACACGGCGGAACTTGCGCCCCCGTTTGGCGTGTATTCAGCCTTTACCCCGCGTAAAGCGCGTCCGTGTTCCCATTTTAAATGCTTGTTTTTCCGCATTCACCGGCATACACACGTTTTTCTTCGGTTATTCCGGCGATCCGGCTTAGGAACTCTTCCCGGTCTTTCTCCGGCTTTTCCGAACAGGTAAAAGTTTTTTTTACGTGTAACGCCAAGTTTCTTAAACATTTTGTGTGCGGCCCGCGGGCAAACATTTAATTTTTCTGCAAACTCTCATACCAGCCGGGATGCTCCTCAGGCAGCCGGATGGGTTCGCTTTTGTTTATTTTCCCGCGCCGTTCTTTTGGGGATCTGTATTCAAGAGAACCGGTTTCTTCAAACCGCTTCTTCCAGCTATAATACCGTTTGCAATCTACTCCAAACGCTTCATACACTTCCTTAAATGTATGCCCCGCGTTTTTATATGGCCGATTTTTTTTTGAAGTGCGAAAGTAGAAAGGTATAGAAACGGCATCGTAAACACGGTAGTATAAAGTTGCAAAACCAAACTATCGGAGGTAAACGATGCCGTATACACACTAGATCTCTTGCAAAACTATCCGGGAGGTGGTAAAATACTCATTGGAAGGGGAACCGGATGAAATACGAAAACATGAGCGAATATACGGACGAAAAGTTCCGGCGCATTACCGGAGTCA
>JAIRNN010000272.1 GCA_031257995.1 Spirochaetaceae bacterium
CGGCTTAAAATAGACTACCTAAATAGGGAGTCTGAAAATTGGCGTAAATTGACTTAACTTATTGCTACATAAGGAATTACGTAGACAGACCACCTATTTTCGGCGGAGTTAGGGTTTGACCGTCCGTCCATAAGCGTAACGGTGCACGGCAATCACCCCAATTCGTCCGCTGTGATGCGCTCGCATTATTCGGCCTGAGCGGGGAGCGTGTTTGATGCGGGAACTAGATGGTACGGCATCAGTACGCGCGTCCGCCGACAAAGACTTTCCACGTCTTATTCGCGGTTAATTTTATCCGTTTTGTAATCTGAAAAAATCTGTGTTTATCTGTGCTTGTCCGTGTTCGTCTGTGGTTTCTTGTGGTTGAGGGCCGTGATTGAGGCGGGGACAGGCCCCGTCCACGGCCTTTCCCAAAAAACGCTTTTTTTCCTCTCTTTTCCTCACCGTTCGCCTCATTTATCCGTGTTGCCCAGCCTCCGGGCATCCCGCCGCACGGGAAACCGCCCGAAATTCGCATTCTTTTCGTCCTTCCACGGCGGCGCGGGCAGGCCTCTCTTGGAGCCGTCTTGGGCCGGGACGCTTGAGGCTTGCCGGAACCCCTTTTAGGCCGTAACGCGGGCCGTTATCCGGGCGGAGACGCGGGTTTGGGGGTTATCTCCAACGAAAGACGGTTGTTTTTCGCCTTCCCGTTCCGGCGGGGGCTGCCCCAAGCCGCCCTGTACGTTATGACCTCATCAAGCGGCTCTTCCGCTTCCGCGTTTGCCGCGTTCCAGTCCACCGCTTTCGCCCGCGCAGGCGGCTCCCTGCCAAGATTTCCGACCCGTACCGGTCTCCCCAGATGTGGCCCGTCCGTCCCGTCAGCACGTTAAGCCGGACGGAGAACGCCTGCTTTATCTACCGCATTATCTTCGGCAGCTCCAAGCCGTCGCCGGGCTTGATGTAGAACGTGAGCCGCGCCCCCTCAAGTTTAAGCCTGCGCGTCCCGAATCCGGAACGCTTTTTTGCCGCGAGAAGTATGCGGTAAAGCAACACTACGGCGAACGGCAACCGGAATAGCGGCTCACGGATATTTATCTCTGTGCCCACTTCATACCAGACATTTTGTTTTAACTGTTTGTTCATTCTCATATAGAATGCCTCCTGCACTATATATGCGGTTGTCAGTCGTGTTGCTTTAATTGAACGCGAAAAAAGCGCGAAAAAGATAAAAAAATCACGGCTATACTCCATTAGGCATGAAAAATATCATTTACAGTTGAGCCTGTTCCAAAACCCCAAGCGAATCTTAGAACAACCATATTTACAGCAAACCTTCAAGAAAATTTAACCGCAAAGGCACCCAATGCCGCGCCCGAAACATTGAGGACGTTAGCGTGGTTATGCAACATGGTGCGACGCCAATAAAGGCCCCGCCTTTTTATTCAAGCATCAGCGCCGCGGTACTGAAGGCGCGGAAGGTCTTTACCGGCAGCTGAGCCTTTTATCGCCAATTCGTCTGTTTTGTCAGCTTTCAAGACTGCTTGTAAAGCCAATCGGCTGTCAAATCAGCACGCCTCTATCCTTATTCGCCTTCGCGGTTTACTAACCGCCTTCGCCTTCGCGGTTAATTCCTTACCTCTTTGTCAACTGACAGAACTACCCCAAATACAAATGAGTTTTGGAACAGGCTCAGCTCACGAAAAATTGCCCGGCAATGATCCGGGGGCGTTGCGGGGGGGGGGGAACTGACCCCCGCAAAGGGGGTAGCGTAAGACCGGAGGGCTGGAGCGAGGAGGAGACTTCCCCCGCCTGAATGTTACTATTTTTCTCTTAAAAAAGGAGGTGTTCGATCACGATTTTTATCCCTATTGAGACAAGTACCGTTCCTCCGATAAACTCCGCTTTTGACCTGAATCTTGCCCCAAAAACATTACCGATGATTATCCCGCACATTGCGATAAAAAAAGTGGTTACGCCGGTTATGCATATTGCCGTGTATATGTTGACCTTGAGAAAGGCGAACGTTATGCCTACGGCCAGCGCGTCAATGCTGGTTGCAAGGGCTAAAACAAGCATTTTTATAAAGCCAAACATATTTTTATCCGCCTTTCCTTCGCCCCGTTCCTTCGAAAAACTGTCTTTTATCATTTTTCCGCCAATGAATCCAAGCAAGGCAAACGCGACCCAATGATCCAGTTTTTCAATTTTGTTCGCAAAATAAACGCCTGAAATATAGCCGATCATGGGCATGAGGGCCTGAAAGAAGCCGAAATACACGCCCGGAATGAGTATCTCCGTCGGCTTTGGCTTCGTCGTGGACAATCCCAGCGTAATCGATACGGCAAACGCATCCATTGCCAGCCCGACGGCGATCAAAACAATTTCCCATAAACTCATAGACACCTCTTTCCCACAAACATAAAAAAAGACTTTTAACACAATTTTCCCAAAAAGGAAAATCATGTTAAAAGTCTCGTCCTCCACCGGGGATTCAAAACCAGACAGGATTACCCGCCGATATGTTGATTTTGAATTTGACAGCTACTCCCTTCTAACGATTTTAGGATACCGTCGTTTTCAATCTTTGTCAAGAGAAAATCTGCTTGGACACTATGCCCGTATGGTTTTATTCCTGCGAAGGGGCAGTGGAAAAAACAGTGTTTCTGCGAAACGTGTTTTTACGAAACCTGTTCCTTTGAAACATTGGCGTTTTGCGTTTTTTGGGTTATATTATTAGGGAGAGAATACGCGCGGGGTGAGGAGAAACCGATTATATGGGGAACAGTTGCGAAAAGAAATGGGGTGATTTTTGGACGGACGAGTTGGCGCGGCGATGCGGTGCGGTAAACGTCCGGCCGACCTCCGGTACGGAACAAGAAGACGGGTGTCTCGTTACCGGTCTTACCTACGATTCGCGGCAGGTACAAGAGGGGGTGGTCTACTTCGCGCTGACGGGGCTGCATGCTGACGGTCACGCTTTCATTCAGGACGCTGTTGGCCGGGGGGCGAAAGTCATCGTGTACGAGAAGGCACTTTCCGCATACCAAGACAACGTACTCTATGTTCAGGTCAAGGATTCCCGTTTCGCGATGTCTCCGCTGGCGGACGCTTTTTATGGGCAGCCATCGCGCCGTCTTACCGTTGTCGGGGTAACCGGCACCGAGGGAAAGACGAGTACGGTGTCGTTCATTTTCCAGTTGTTGAGCGCACTGGGCAAAAAGGCGGGATTCATCTCCACCGTTCAATACAGCGTTGACGGGGAGGTACACGAGAACCCCGAACACCAGACCACCCCCGAAGCGACCGTGATCCACCGGCAACTGGCCGAGATGCTTGATAACGGTCTCTCTTTCGCCATAATCGAGTCAAGTTCCCACGGGCTTTCTTCCCGGACAAACCGGCTGGGCGACGTACGCTTCGATGTGGGCGTGATGACCAACGTAACCCACGAACACCTTGAGTTTCACGGCGACTGGGAAACCTACCGCAACGACAAGGCCAACCTCTTCCGCGCCGCCGAAAAATTCTGCGTGGTCAATGCCGATGATCCCAGCGCCGCCTACTTTACCGCCGCCACTCGTGTTCCTGTGCTCTCCTTTTCCGCAAGTGGCGGCAATGCGGGACTTTCCATCCGCGACATTGAGCCCACCGATACGGGCAACCGATACGTGATGTGCCGGCAGATGCATGAGCAGATCGAAACGCGTGTTGAAGATAACCTCCCTGGCGCGTTCAATGCGGGTAATGTCGCGGCGGCCCTGCTCACCGTGGCCGAACTGCTCAATGTCCCCCCCGAAACCCTTGTCCCCTACGTCCAACAGTTAAAACCCGTGCGCGGCCGCATGACTGCCGTTGACCGGGGACAAGACTTTGAAGTACTGGTTGACTACGCGCACACTCCCTCGTCTTTCGAGACCATCTTTCCGCCGTTACGCGCCCGCTTGGATTCTGGCAGCGGCGAAGGATGCAACGACGGCAAACGTAATGGCGGCAAACATAATGACAGACACCGCATTATCGCCGTATTTGGCTCGGCCGGGGACCGGGACTGGCAAAAACGCCCGAGGCAGGGCCGGATCGCCTCGAAGTGGTCGGACATTATCATCCTCACCGACGAAGACCCTCGCGGCGAGGTTCCGATAGACATTCTCAACGAAATTGCCTCCGGTTTCGAACCATATAACGCTTGGATCAAAGGCAAAAACCTGTTTTTCATCCCTAACCGCCCGAAAGCCATAGCCAAAGCTGTCTCTCTTGCCGGAAAAGGCGACGTCGTTCTCCTTCTCGGCAAAGGCCACGAAAACTCGATCATCTACGGCGACCATGTGGATGCCTACGACGAGATTGAATGCGTGAAAAAAGCGTTATGCCGCCTACCGTGGAGGCGATAGCGTACGGCGTGATGTGAAAGAACGGTTTTCTCTCTCCAGACAGCAAAATCCCCAAGGGGCTAAATCAAAACTTACGACACCAATTCGTTTGTTATGGACGAATGTTCCAAAACCTCAAACGTTCCCCCTTTTTTTATCTTCTTCACGTTTTGTAATTTTTTTCACGTTTTTTTGCCCTTTTTTAACGTCAAAATAAAGCAATACGGCTGGTAACCACATGTATATATACACGGAGGCATTGTATATGCGGCAAGAAAGAGAATTGGCAAAACATGTCTGGTACTGGGTGCAAACATCGGTTAATATCAGCGAGCCCCTGTTCCGACTGCCGGAGGCCAAAGCGCTTTTCCTCGGCGTACTTGGCGAGACGGCAGGGCGTTACGGCTTCGATATGCGCGGGCTTGTCATTGAGGACGGGAGCGTGTCGTTCTCCATTAAGTCTGGCAACGGGCTTAAGCTGCCGCTGATAATGCAACGGCTGAAACAAACGTTCGCCGTCCGGCTCAACGTGCTGACGGGGAGGCAGGGGCACGTTTGGGGGGAACGTTACCGGTCGGAGATCTTGGCGGGGGATCCGCCTGAGTGGGCTAAGGCGGTGGACTGGGCGAAGGCGGAAGCGTTTGTGGCGGCCACGCCGATAGAGGAGATATTGACGTATAAGTTGAGTTGGGGCAGCCCCCGGACGAACGGGAAGGCCAAAGGGAACCGTCTTTCGTTGGAGATAACC
>JAIRNN010000004.1 GCA_031257995.1 Spirochaetaceae bacterium
TGGAAATGTCGGCCAAGACGAAGATTCCGGCGGCTATAGCCTACACCTTGTCTTGGGGCAGCCCCCGCTCGGACGGGATGACGATAACGACGAGTTTTTCGGCGAAAAACGCTTCCAAATCCGCGCCCCCACCTGGCTAACCACCCACTTTACGGCAAAAAAGGAGGTACAGACCGCCTCATATATTCCGGCCACAGATGGTCCCAAGAGAGGTCTGCCCACACCGCAACGCCCCCGGCCTTCATCCCAAAAAACCACAGATGGTGCCATACATGGCAATGCAGATGACACGGATACATGCGGATTATTCACCCCAAGCGCCGCCTAATCTGTGAAATTTAGGTAATCTGCGTTGATCCGTGGTTAAATGTGATAAATTTTTGTGTCTTTTCTTGATATTTCTTTTATCTGTTATCGGTTTTGCCCTTGCGGGTCGGGCGAGAACGGGAAAAACACCGCCTCGGCAGACAAGAACGGCCCTGCAGTCTATGTCTTTAGCACCCTCAAATACCTCGACATCACGGCGGACGGGGATACTGACTTGGACAGCACTAACGAAAACGGGGATGTTAGCTGAACAACGGATGGTGTTTGCGGGCGGCGGGGTGGTGATTACCGGGTATAAGGGACAGGGCATGTCTGTCATAATTCCCGCGACTATCGGCGGCAGGCCCATTACCGCCATTGGCGAGTATGCTTTTCGGGGTTGCGCCAGCCTGACATCAATCACGATACCCCCAAGTGTTACCACCATTGGCAGGCCGGCTTTTGCCGGTTGCAGCAGTCTGAGATACGATTTGACAAGCGCGGCAACTTCCCTTATACTGAATAACGCTGTGCCGTTTTTTACCGGTTTGATCATCGCCTATATTGCCGTGTATTCGCTTTTGCACGGTTCGCTGTTTGCCGGACTGCTCAAGGAACGTGAGCGGGAAAAGCGGCTTGCGCGGCGTAGCGGCGATACCCCGGTACCGCTTGTTTCCGTGGTGATACCGATACGGAACGAGGAAGTGTCGTTGCCCGTCCTGCTTGCCGGGCTCGAAGCGCAGACGTGGCCTGACATCGAGTTTATTTTTATTGACGATGGCTCAACCGATTCTTCACCCGCCTTGCTCGAAGACTTTAAGCGGCGGTGCGGTTTTCCCGTGAACATTATGACAAACGTTGTTGCAACGGAAGAAAACACGGCGGAAACCGGTGGCGCGGATGGAAAAGGGACTTTTGTCAACCGGAAACAACGCGCCCTGTCCTATGGGATCGCCCAAGCCCATGGGGCAGTCCTCCTCTTTACCGATGCCGATTGCGTGGTTGGTCCTGATTGGGTGCGCGTGATGGCGCAAAACGTATGCGTGGAGCATACCGGCGTTATTTTGGGCCCGGTTTACAAGGAGACTATGCCTCGCGGCTTCCTCCACGACTACCAGCGGTTTGACCACATGGTGCGCGGGATGTATGTCGCGGCGGCGGCGGGACTTGGGGCTGCGGGCGGCGGCTTCGGCAACAACATCGCCGTGCGGAAGGAGGCTCTCGATGCGGTAGGCGGCTACGAGAGCGTTCCCCCCTCGGTTACCGAGGATGCCGCGATGATTTCCCTCATCCGCAAGAATACCCGCTATGATGTTCACGCCGTCTATGATCCGGCAACTCACGTTTTCACTCGGTGCGAACCGACGTGGGGGCGGCTCGTGAACCAGACCCTGCGCTGGCATCACGGCGGCCTCTTTTCCTCTGACGCGGTTACCGCGCTTTCTTTCGGCGCCCTCGCCCTCCTCTTTCTTCTCTGCGCCCTCTGTTTTCCCCTCGCGGTCATCCATCCCCCCTTTTTGATCGTTCCCGCCGTCGTCCTTATTGAGATCATTTTCGGCAATCTTCCGGCAAAGATCTATGCGGGCAAAAGCCTCCCGCTGAAATTCCCCTTGTTCCTTTTTCTTTGCTTTTTTATCGAATATTTTTTCACGCTGCTCACCATCCTGAGTTTCGTGGGGAAAAAGCCGAACTGGAAACGGTAGAGAGCCGCCGCTTTAATCGCATTCCCCATAACGGGCAACCTCATATCCATTTTCAATTGAGTCTATTCCAAAACCCCGAGCAAATCTTAAAAGAACCATATTAACCGCAAACTTTCAAGAAAATTTAACCGCGAAGGCACCCAATGCCGTGCCCGAAACAGGCACAACGGTTGCGCATGGCGCAACTTGGGTTGTGCTAGGGGCGTTATGCAATTACACAACACGGTGCGACGCCAATAAAGGCCCCGCCTTTTTATTCCTTTGGGGTTAAATACCCCGCCGCTTGCGGCGGGGATTTTTATTCAAGCCTCAGCACTGCGGTACTGAGGCCAGAAGGTTTTCGCCGGCAACTTCGCGTACTACCGTTAATCCTTCTGTTTAGCAAGCCTTCACAGAAGGCAGCCTTCTGTGAAGGCCGTGTTCAATAGCGCCTGTAAAGCCGACGGGTTATCAAACTGGCAAAACCCATCCTTATTCGCCTTTGCGGTTAAATTCTTATTGCTGGATGAGGAAAGCCCCCGCATTGTCCCCCGGCAAAATCGGGCAGGTGAAGATGCGAACCAAGTATTCGGGCGGAGGCGTACTCCTCAAAGAGACGCCGAAATCGTAAGCGGCTTTACCGTACAAGCAGTGTCGGCCCACTAGCGGGCGGCCCATTAATGGGCTTGGGCCTCCCTTGGGGACGGCGTAGTATGAGATAGCGGCGGTTCCTACGAGAAAAGAAGGCCCCGATGTCTGGGCCTACAGATCCAGGCGTCTTGGTTCAGTAGATCCACGGATCGGGGGCGGCAAGGCCCCGCTTGTCGGCTGCCTCATCGTCAATCATAAGAGAGGGGGGTTATATAACCACGAACCACAACGGGCCTTTGGCCCGCAACAACACGAACAAACTCAACAACCCGTTCGTGCCTGTTCGTGTCCGTTCGCGGCTCGTCTCTTCCCGCAAATACGCACAACGCATTGCCGGAACTCCGTGGTTATATTCCTGACGGCTTAACAAGGCGGGGGGTTTCGGGTAGAGTGTGATGATAATGCGGAGAAGTTTATATAGGGAGTCTCGTGATATGAAAAGGACGTGCGTTTTTACGCTGTTGCTGACGGTTTCGGTTTGCTTAACGGCACAGGTGCAACCGGTCGGCGGGAAGGGGTTCAGCCTCTCGTTGGCGCCTTCTCTTGGCCTCCTGAATGGTGTTGCCGAAGAAATAGTTTACTATAAAAAGGGCTCCAAGGGTAAACTGAGTCAATTGCTCTGGAATATGAACCCGCTTGTTTATGCCGGGGTCGATATAAACTTCGATTGGCGGAGGCCGGGAAACAGGCTGGGACTGTTTGTCGGGAGTTCGTTCAAACGGGGGATTCCTATGGAAACGGGTATTATGGAAGACAGGGATTGGACCGGCTATAACAGTAACGGCGTATGGCTGTCTGACTTTCTTACCCATTATTCTGTCCACGACAACAATACGGATAACGCTCTGTTGATAGACGCGGATTTCGGGTTGTCTTTTAAGGTATCCGAAACATATTCGTTAAGGGCATATATGACCTACGATTATATGACGTTTTTATGGACGGCAAGAGGCGGGTCTCTCTTATATCCCGCAGAAGATACCGACAAAGACGGTGATTTGGATCAGCGGCATTACTATTTACCCAATTCCCGCCAGGCGGTAGGGACGTATAAACAAACATGGCATATTGTTTCTCCGGGCATTGCGTTTTATGGTAAGTTTAACCGGTTCTTTGATATCGATATTTCTCTGAAAATAAGCCCGTTAGTATGGCTTGATACGGTGGACGAGCATCTTTTAAGGGATTTGACAATAGAAGATTCTATGAGTTTCGGGTTTTTTATAGAGCCAATGATCGTGTTTTCATTCACTCCAAGGGGCAATGTCGCGTTGTCGTTGGCCGTTTCTTATACGAATATGAGCGGGCTAAGGGGCGATTCGGTGTATAAGCAACAGGGGGAACAAACGATAAAACATCAAGATGTGGGCGGGGCCGGTTATCGTGTTTTTGATATAGGATTGACGGTAAGATATAAGGTGTTGTGGTGATTTTCCTCCCTTTATGATGAGTGCTTCTGCCTCAATGGAACGGTGTCGCAGGAAGGGGACCGTTTCGTCTTTCTTTTCAATCGTTTTATGGTATACTCACCGCCATGATTGAGACTTTAGACAAGATGATACTGTCGACTTCGGGTTGGCGTGGTATTTTTGCATCGGACGGTAACGAGGAATCGGTTTCTGGAGAGATTTCGGAAGGGCTTCGTACTGTTGTGGCGGCGGCGGCGTGGGTATTCGCCGATTATCTTGGCGGTAAGGGCTGTGTTCTGGTGGGAACCGATACGCGGCCTACCGGTCCGGCGATTGCCGGGGTTGTGATTCGGGCTCTTCTGGCGAAAGGGTGTACCGCGCGTTTTCTCGGCGTGGCGGCGGCGCCGGAGATCATGGCGGCGGCACGGGACGCGGGAAGTTCCGGGACGGCGAACGGGTTTATCTATATTTCGGCAAGCCACAACCCGGTTGGGCACAACGGCATCAAGTTCGGCCTCACCGACGGCGGTGTCGTGCCGGGGGAGACCGCCGTGCGGCTTGCCGGGGCGTTACGTTCTCTCCTTGCCGGGGAAGACGCACGGGCGCGGATAGAAACGCTTCTTGACAAGGCGGATGAGGCCGCGTTTCAGGCGGTGTACGCCTGCGCCCCAGAAGAGAAGAGACGCGCCCTCGCCGTATACGGCGGTTTCGCGCAAGAGGTGTGGATGGGCGGAAACAGCGCGGATAGCATTGTCCGCGCGGTGCGGAAGGGGCTGGGCGCGGACGCGATTGGCATCGTGGCGGATCTCAACGGGTCGGCCCGGACGGTAAGCATCGACCGGGAGTTCTTCGCGGGACTGGGGATTCCCTTTCGGGTGATCAACGGCGAAAAGGGAAAGATCGCCCACCGGATCGTGCCGGAAGGCGAGTCCCTCGTTCCCTGTTGCCGTCTGCTGGAAGAGGCGCGCCGCGAAAATCCCGCCTTCATGCTGGGCTATGTGTGCGACTGTGACGGCGACCGGGGAAATCTGGTGATCTGGGACGAAAAGGCCCGTGCGGCGAGGCCTCTTGCGGCGCAGGAAGTCTTTGCCCTTGCCGTTGTTGCGGAGATGGCCCACCTCGCGTGGACGAACGGCGGGGTGGCGCCTTCCCATACCTGCGTTGTGGTGAATGACGCGACCTCAATGCGGATTGATACGATTGCCCAAGTTTTTCACGCCAAATGTTTTCATGCGGAAACCGGCGAGGCCAATGTGGTTGCCCTGGCGCGGCAGATGCGAGAAATCGGCTGGACGGTCCGCATTCTCGGTGAAGGCGCAGCGGGCGGGAACATTACCCATCCCTCGGCGGTGCGGGATCCGCTTGCCACCGTGATGGCCATCGTCAAACTGCTTGCCGTTCGTGATGGTGTTCAGGGCGGCCTCTACCGGCTCTGGTGTGATCTAAGCGGACACATCTATCGCCCGGATTTTACGTTGTCCGACATCATCGAAAGTCTTCCTGCGTTTGTTACCACCTCGTCTTATGAAAAAGAGGCGGTTCTCCACGTCAAGACCGAAGATCACGCCTTGCTCAAGGAACGCTACCAGCGGATTTTCGAGCGGGAGTGGGCGGCGCGGAAAGACAAGCTGGCCGCGAAGTACGGCATCGTCGCCTATGAAGCGATAGCCTACAAGGGCACCGAAGTGGTTCGTTCCTGCAAGGAATTTCGTGAGGCGGGGCGAGGGGGCCTACGGATCATCTTTTTCCGCGACCGGCGGGGAAACGACTGCAAACACCGAGCCTTCGGCTTCATCTGGATGCGCGGTTCAGGCACGGAAAAGGTGTTCCGCATCATGGCCGATGTGCGGGGGAACGACAAGGCGGCAGAGCGCGAGTTTCTCGCATGGCAGACGCGGATGGTGCTTGAAGCGGACGGGATGGAGAAGGGGTGATAAGTCTCCCCGGCGGGGGCGAGCCCCCGCAGAGGCTAAACTTGACCCGCAATTTTTCGGGAATACGCTATATTCTCCGAAAAGAAAGAACCCACGAGAGGGAAAAACGGCAGAAGATAAAGATTTCGACAGGGAATTCGTTTCCGGCGATGATCGGCGAGCCGGTGGAAACGGTGGAAGGAGCGGCATAATATCTTGGAAGGCCGGGAGGACCGAAACGCGCTCCCGGCGACGGCCGCCTGGAGTGAAGACGATATGGATAGGGCTGATGAAACTGTATATCCTGCTGGCGTACCGGGAGTACCTCGCGTGAATCTGTGGGTCAAGTGTAGGCATTAATCACGTAAATTCAAATAACACGAACCACACGAACCGACACGAACGGAACAACCGCCTGAGCAAACGTTCGTGCCGGCGCGTGAAGATTCGCGGTGAACTTTTTTCATCCGCCCCCTTAATTACCGTCAGCCGGGCCAGCTCTTTTGCGCTCATTGTGTCCTCCTAATATATCCGAGGGGGTGATCGGCGAACCGTAGGTTCGCACTCCCTCGTTACTATAGGGGGTGAACT
>JAIRNN010000299.1 GCA_031257995.1 Spirochaetaceae bacterium
AGTTCTTTTCCAACGCCGCTTTCCCCTTCGATCAAAACAGCGGCGGTATAGCGGCTAAACTTTTTTGCGATAGAAATACTGTGGGCAATTTCCGCGCTTTTGTATACAATAGAGCCAAAGGTATGGTGGGCAACAAAACCTTTGTCGGACAGGGCAAGGCGCAGCTTCTGCTCCCACGCCTGGAGTTCCTGAACGTCACGGATAATAACCACATAGCCGAAAGAGTCGGTCTCCATGGAAACCGGAATCGCCGAAACCGAAAGGATACGGTTCCCAAGATTGAAGGTCTGATCGATGATTTGTTCCCCTTGCTTAATCATCCGGATAAAGGGCAGATGTGAAAGTGTCTCAATAGATTCACCAAGAATATTTTCTTGCTTAACATCCAAAAGGTTATGGGCGATTGTGTTAAACAGAATTACCGTTCCCTGCCCGTCAACCGCAATGATCCCATCGTGAACAAAATCAATCACAATCCGAATTCTCCGGGCCTGCTCAAGTTCCTGTTTCAATGCCGCACAGATCCGCAGAGCCTCGTCCATCGCCGCCTGGATTGCGGAACTTCCGCTTTGTTGCAAATAACAATCGTAACCGGCCTCATCGCAGACGTTTTTTACAATTGCATCTCCCAAAAACACGGTATAGCCCCGCTCCGCGCAGGAAGAAACTACCGCTTTTACATCGTCATTTTCACCAAGATTAATAATGGTGAGATCAGTTTTTACAAGCTTTCTGAGGAATTTTTCATCGTAATTGTTGATGACATTTGAGTATCCGATAATGGCCAGCGGCCCCCCTTTTTCCATGATCATCGAAAGCGACTCGATCAGATCAAAAGGGCTTGAACGTATTTCCACCACCGGCACACCTATCTTCGACTGCTTGATAAGCCGGTAGGTACCGCCCCGAGAGATAATAACTCGGACATGAGACTCAACCGCATTGACCGCCAGCGCAAGCCCTTCGGCCAGATTCCCCCGAACCACCTCAACGGAACGGTATTTGCTATCCTCCGTAATACGCCGGGCCGATAGGTACATCTGCTCGTAGGGGGCTATGAACAGTATATCCTTCATCGCCCTATTCGCCGGCAAGCAACTTCTCCCCGGCGCGGCAGATCGCGGGAATGCCGTTGGTATTGCAGCTCTCCCCCAGCAAGTACCCTGCTGTTGAACGTGATATGCTTTATAGGTTCTTTTATATCCCCGCGCAATATCCTATACCGATATTTGAGGGTCCACACCAAGCGATAACTACATTGACACACGATATGCGCGACTTTTTTCCACTTTACCATTACTTCTTCTCCGTCTGACATTATGGCATAGCCGGTCAGTACATGACCTCCGCCATAGGCGGCGGTTTTTTTAGTCTTAATCAGATGATAGCAAATTGATTAAGGGTTGCCCCCGATCCCGTATATTATCCATTTTTTGAAAATATTTTTCAAGCCCGCAGGCGGGCGGAATCACGTTTAACCAGCTTTTAATATCGCCTGTAAAGCCGGCCATAAGCACAACGGCACGTCTCCTTCCTATTCGCGTCTTTGTGGTTAATTTTCCCAGATATGTAAACAGACGGACATCTTCCATACCGGCAAGACAGACGGCTCTCCCCTCTGGACCTAACCCGCTATGCGAGGTTATTCATCATTATTTTTCACAGGGCCATACCTAAAAAAGGCCGGGAAGATCCCCATGCCGCATGAACTATAGGGGACATTTCTATTGCGCCTTGACAAAATCGCGCAACCCCTCTTGACTAAACTTTTTTTTATGATTATACTTAACTATATTTTAATGGAACGAAGAGGCGGGCGTTGGAACTGCCCTTCAGGAGGGAAAATTATGGATTTTGCGGCGATTAGAGAGAAGGCCGAGGGGTACCGGGCGGATATGACGCGGTTCCTGCGCGATCTTGTGCGGCTGCCCGGCGAGAGTACGGGCGAGAAGGAGACGGCGGCCCGGATTATCGCGGAGATGAAGAAACTCGGGTTTGACGAGGCCGGCATCGACAAGATGGGGAATGTCATCGGGTATATGGGCAAGGGAAAAACGCTCATCGCCTTTGACGGCCACATCGACACGGTGGGCGTGGGAAACCGCGGCAACTGGACGTTCGACCCCTACGAAGGGTACGAAACGGACACAGAGATTGGCGGGCGCGGTACCTCCGATCAGCTTGGCGGGCCGGTTGCGGCGGTCTACGGCGCAAAGATCATGAAGGACCTGGGGCTCTTGAGCGACAAGTACCGCGTGATGGTAACGGGTACTGTGCAGGAAGAAGACTGCGACGGGCTTTGCTGGGAGTACATCATCAAAGAAGAGGGTATCCGGCCTGAGTTTGTCGTAATTACCGAGCCGACCGACGGGAACATCTACCGGGGGCAGCGCGGGCGTATGGAGATTCGGGTGGACGTGAAGGGCGTTTCCTGCCACGGTTCCGCGCCGGAACGGGGCGATAACGCGATCTACAAGATGGGCGAGATTCTGGGCGAGGTGAAGGCCCTGAACGACCGGCTGAAAACCGACCCCTTCCTCGGCAAGGGGACGCTGGCGGTGTCCGAGATTTTCTTCACGTCCCCCTCTCGTTGCGCGGTGGCGGACTCCTGCGCGATCTCCATCGACCGCCGTCTCACCTGGGGCGAGACCGACCGGAGCGCGCTGGAGGAGATTCGGGCGCTTCCCGCCGTGAAGAAGTACGGCGCGGCGGTTTCCATGTATAAGTACG
The DNA here is from genome assembly GCA_031257995.1 of Spirochaetaceae bacterium. Classification (GTDB taxonomy): domain Bacteria; phylum Spirochaetota; class Spirochaetia; order Treponematales; family Breznakiellaceae; genus JAIRNN01. Next base: position 2,731 of record JAIRNN010000299.1, read on the forward strand.
ACCGGCCCAGTTACACGGGCGTACGCTACCCCATCGACTGTTTCTTCCCCACTTGGGTCATCCCTGAAGACGCTCCGGCGACGGCGGCGATGGTCAAGGCGTACGAGGGGATGTACGGGAAGCCCAAGGTGGACAAGTGGACGTTCTCGACAAACGGCGTGTCAATCATGGGGCGGAACAACATCCCCTGCATCGGCTTCGGCCCCGGCAAGGAAGCCCAAGCCCACGCGCCAAACGAAAAGACGTGGAAAGACGACCTCGTGCGCTGCGCGGCTGTTTACGCGGCGTTGCCCGCAATCTATTGCGAAAACAAGTAAGGAGACAAGATATGGCATACATCAATCAATTTAACGCGAAACTGGACCAACTGCAATTCCGCAGTATGTTTGGCGGCGATTTTTTCCTCACGTGGGAGAAGACTCAGGACGAGGTTCAGGCGGTGTTTACGGTGGCGGACGCGCTGCGCGCGCTTCGTGAGGACAACGTTTCCACGCGGATATTCGAGTCGGGACTGGGGATTTCGCTCTTTCGGGACAACTCGACGCGGACGCGGTTCAGTTTCGCCTCGGCCTGTAACTTGCTGGGGCTGGAGGTGCAGGACCTTGACGAGGGCAAGTCTCAGATCGCCCACGGCGAGACGGTGCGCGAAACGGCGAACATGATCTCGTTCATGGCGGACGTTATCGGTATTCGCGACGATATGTACATCGGCAAGGGGAACGCCTATATGCATACGGTGGCGGACGCGGTGAAGGAGGGCTACCTCGACGGCGTTCTCGAACAATGCCCGACGCTGGTCAACCTCCAGTGCGACATCGACCACCCGACGCAGTGCATGGCGGACATGAACCACATCATCCACCATTTCGGCGGTATCGGGAACCTCAAGGGCAAGAAAGTCGCCATGACATGGGCCTACTCGCCCTCCTACGGCAAGCCGCTGTCGGTGCCGCAAGGGGTCATCGGCCTCTTCACCCGCTTTGGCATGGACGTGCATCTGGCCCATCCCAAAGGCTACGAAGTCATGCCGGAGGTCGAGGAAGTTGCCCGCAAGAACGCGCTTTCTTCCGGCGGCGCCTTCACCAAGAGCAACAGCATGGACGAGGCGTTCAAAGACGCGGACATCGTGTATCCCAAGAGCTGGGCGCCGTTTGCCGCGATGGAGAGGCGCACCAAGCTCTACGGAGACGGCGATGACGCGGGGATAAAGGCGCTTGAAAAAGAGCTGCTCGCCGGAAACGCGGCCCACAAGGACTGGGAATGTACCGAACAGCGTATGGCCGCGACCCGTGCGGGCAAAGCCCTCTACCTGCACTGCCTCCCCGCCGACATCTCCGGCGTGAGCTGCAAAGAGGGCGAAGTCGCCGCGACCGTCTTTGACCGCTACCGCGTCCCGCTCTACAAGCAGGCCAGCCACAAGCCCTACATCATCGCCGCGATGATCCTGCTCGCCAAGGTGAAGTATCCGCAAAAGTTGTTCAGCGATCTCGCCGTGCGCGGAGCCCCGAGGGGGCCTTCCTTGGGTGCGGTGTAACAGGAACAGGCGGCGGTATCCCCGCGCTTGCAAGCAAGCATTCGGGGGCCCCGCAGGGGCTTTTCTTGGGGGCGGCTTGACAGGAAGGCGCGGCGGTATCCCCGTGCTTGCGGAGCAAGCATTCGGGGGAGGGACAGCCCCCGTTGCGGCAGGCGCAACCAGCCTAATTGCGGGGGACGCAATTAGCCTAGTTGCGGGGGACGCTGCCGGCCCAGTAGGTAAGAGATGAGGACTGATACAGCATTAAGACAAGACGCTATGAATGTACTTATCGAAAATCTGGGAGAAGTCGATGCGGAACGTTTTATTAGCATAGTCAAAAGTGATAATTTTGACTATACAAAATGGCAAAGGAATTTATGGAAAGACAAAACGATTGATGAAATATTCAATATGGCAAAAGCGTTTGAAGAGAGGGAAAACAAAGATTAGTGCGCCTGTTTTAAAACCATGTTGGTTTTGGATCGGGCTCAAAAAGCATAGTACAGTGCTTATACTATAGAAGGGAGTTTGTGTATGTTTGAACGTGAGAATGCCTTTTATGAGGCGAATCGTGAAATGCTGAGGCAGAAATACCTCGGCAAAGAACTCGTTATCGTTGGTGATGAAATCATCGGGGTTTACGATGATTTGGATACCGCCGTTGATACGACCGCGCGAACACGCCCGCTGGGAACGTTTTGTGTAAAAGACGTGCCGGTTGATCCCGCATGGGAAAAATGGGAAATTTCTTAGTATATAGGATGTTGTATGTTCGCAAGAAGTAAATAATAGCGTGGAGATTTTATGGGTATTTTGATGGATAGTTGGGAACCGGGTAAATACTTGCAATTCAAAGATGAGAGGACGCGACCTGCGGTTGATTTGGTGGGAAGGATTGATCTGAGCAACCCGAAAAATATTATCGATATTGGGTGCGGGCCGGGCAACAGCACTCAGATACTGGCTAAAAGGTGGCCTGAGAGTGTGGTGGTTGGGCTCGATTCGTCTGAAAATATGATTGAAAAGGCAAGGCGCGATTATCCAAACCGGATATGGATACAGGGCGACGCGGAAAACATAACCGGCGATAAGACCTATTCGCTCGTTTTTTCAAACGCGGCCCTGCAATGGATGGATAATCATGAAGCGTTGATCCCTAAACTGTGGGGAATTGTGGAAGATGGCGGCGTGTTTGCCGTGCAGATACCGAAATTTGAGACGATGCCGGTCAATACCGCGATACAAAACGTTTTGAAAAAAGACCGATGGAAAAATCGTTTTGTCCATAATCGCTGGGAGGGCAAAAACGCGCACGGGCTCGCTTATTATTATGAGATAGTAAGCGCGTTGACCTGTGATGTTGTTTTGTGGGAAACGCATTACGTCCATGTTTTGCCTGGTGTACAGAGCATTGTTGATTTTGTTCGTTCAACGGCGTTAATGCCGTATTTTGAGGAAATGGAGTCGGATAGGGAAAGGCAGCAATTTGAACAGGATATTTTAGCGGAATGTGAAACCCATTACCGGGCGCAAACAAACGGCAAGGTGCTGTTTCCGTTTGAACGGATGTTTATTATCGCGTATAAAACGAGAGCGGTTGGCAGAAAAGGATAACGGGAGCATAGAATGTTGGCGGATCAAGAAAAAATGACGGTAAAACCGGTTGATAGAAATAACTGGGCGGATTTTGAATCGTTGTTTCAGTCAAGAGGCGGGCCTGGTTATTGCTGGTGTATGGCGTGGCGTATGTCAAAAGATGAATTGAAACAAAATAATGCGGTCTGCCGGAAAGTATTTATAAAACAACGGGTTTGGTCGGATATACCGATCGGTCTATTGGGATATATCGAAAACGAAGCGGTCGCATGGTGTTCTGTCGCGCCGAGAGAAACCCACACGCGGCTTGGCGGAGATGAAAGCCTAAAAAACGTCTGGTCAATTACCTGCTTTTTTATCAAAAAAGAATACAGGCGGAAAGGGCTTGCGCGATTTCTTATTGAAAACGCGAAGCATTACGCCGTGGAAAACGGGGCCGAATATATAGAAGCGTATCCGGTTGAAAAAGAATCGCCCAGTTATCGGTTTATGGGTTTTGTGAAAACGTTTGAAGAAGCGCGTTTTAAGTATATAAAAATGGCGGGGACAAGAAGGCACGTGATGGTTTATAAAATCTAAGGGGCCGTTCCAAGTCTTCGCGGTTAAAGAGCGTTGCCAGGTAAACGGCAGGGTTTGGCGGAACGGGTAATGCCCCTGCCATGACCTTTTATTTTATGTGAGAGGAGTATTGTATGGGAAAGCGTATTGTGATTGCCCTGGGCGGGAACGCGCTGGGGAACAGTTTGAAGGAACAGATGGAGGCGGCGCTGGGGACGGCGCAGGCGATTACCGGTCTGGTCGCGGCGGGGCACGAGGTGGTCATCGTCCACGGGAACGGGCCGCAGGTCGGTATGATCGAGACGGCGTTTGAGACGGCGGCGAAGGCGGACAAGCTGCACTATCCGGTGCTGCCGATGTCGGTCTGTGTCGCGCTGTCGCAAGGGTATATCGGCTACGACTTGCAGAATGTGATGCGAAAGGCGCTCGACGCGCGGGGGATTGCCAAGCCGGTGGCGACGATCGTAACGCAGGTGGAGGTTGATCCGGACGATCCGGCCTTTGCAAGTCCGACGAAGCCTATCGGCAACTTCATGACGCAGGCGGAGGCGGAACTCTTGCGGACAAAGGGCGTTCCGGTGATGGAGGATGCGGGCCGGGGATGGCGGCAGGTGGTGGCCAGTCCCAAACCGAAAGCCATCATCGAGACGGCGGTCATCAAGGCGATGCTCAAGGCGGGACAAATCCCGATTGCGGCGGGCGGCGGCGGTATCCCGGTCGCACGGAAAGCGGACGGCCAGTATCACGGGATGAGCGCGGTCATCGACAAGGACTTTTCCGCCGCGAAACTCGCCGAGTCCATCGGGGCGGATATGCTGATCATCCTCACCGCCGTTGAAAAGGTGGCGATCAATTTCGGGAAGCCCAACCAGCAAAACCTCGACTGCCTCACGGTTGCCGAGGCGCGCGCTTACATTGAGGATCGGCAGTTTGCCAAAGGCTCGATGCTGCCCAAAGTCGAGGCGGCGATCCGTTTCATCGAAGCAAAGCCGGACGGCGAGGCGCTTATCACCCTGCTGGCAAAGGCGAAAGAGGGTATCGAAGGGACGACCGGCACGCGGATTACGGCTTGAGCGCGGCGTAATCATAGGCTTCATCACAAGAAATTGCGGATTACGCCGTAAACGGCGACAGATTTTTATAAAAGGGTCCGCAGATGAGCACGAATAAGTACAGATGAAGCAGCGTCCGCAGTGAAAGATCTGTGTTCTTTCGTGTTATCTGCATTACCTGTGGATCCTTGTGATGAAAGCCGTGATTGGGGTCTGTGATAAAGCCGGGGGCGGGGCATATTCGATGCTTTAGGGGTAATTCCCGCGCCGTTGTTCCGTCATATTTTTCCAGCCCCCGTTTTTCCTACACAAAGCCCTTATCTGGGCTTGAGGCGCAACGCGAGCACTTGACGAAATGCGGGAGGTTCGTGTATACTGCAAATAGAGAGATATATGAAGGAGTTATGCGAAACACCAGTAAAAAGTTGATTTGTTAAGAACGGACACTTGAAAAGGACAGGGAAATAATAGATTGTATGGAAATTACAAGCATTTTAAATGATTTAATTGACAGACTCAGGGCTTCTGATCCGTATAAAATTGTCTTGTTTGGATCTTATGCTAATGGCAATGAAACGGAAGATAGTGATATAGATTTAATGGTAATATTGGACAACAATGATGTTTCAAAAACTTATGAGGAAAGGCAAAACAAAAAATTGTATGTTAGAAAATTGGTGCGAGAAATAAATTACAGAAAAGCGCTCGATATTTTAGTCTACTCAAAAGAGGAATTGAAAAAAATAAAAGAATACGGTAATTACTTTATTGATGAAATTGAACGAACGGGGAAAGTGATATATGAAAAAGCTAGTTAGCGACTGGA
>JAIRNN010000156.1 GCA_031257995.1 Spirochaetaceae bacterium
CCCGGTATAGGGATAGAAATAGCGGCGGCGCTGCCGGCGTGCCTGGGGACGGGCGGCGGTTTAGCTGTGCCGGACAGGCGGCCAGTTACGCGGGACTTACGCCGCGGGCGGATTGTTCGGGGAAAACGGAGCGGTACGGGAGCATAGCGGGATACCAGTTTTGCCGCCCGATCAGGGGGTAGTCCTTGAGGGGGTATGGGCGATGGCGGGGGGCGGGAAGGGGCCGTTGTTTGCGAAATACGGGGAACTGCCGGGGAGGATGGACAAGAAGAAGAGCGCGGCGGCAGCGGCGCGGAAGACAGCGGGGCTGGCGCGGCTGCTGATGAAGCGGCGGGAATACTACTGTGGGATGAGTGGCGAAGCTTTGGCAAAGAAGCCGCGTTATTATAAAATAAAAAAAGTTGGTGGAAGAGGAGGTCTCCGCTTGACAAAATAACATAGGATTACACGGATTAAAGAGGAGCGCGGTGTGAAAATCCGCATGTATTTGCCCAATCCGCGTCACCATGTATGGTGCCATGTGTGGTTGAACGCGATTAAGTGCCGCCTGCGGTTAAACGTGATCCGATGTTCGTGAGCGTCGCGGTGTTGGTCAGATTTCCCCTGCGGTCATCTTTGGCCGGGACGTTTGAGGCAGGCTGTATCTCCTTTGGGGCCGTAAAGCGGGCTGTTATCCCGGCGGGGACGCTGGTTTGGCGGCGTTTTGGGCCGAAAACCGGGCCGTTATCGTCATCCCGAGCGGCCTAAGGCTGGCCCATGTCAAGGTGTAGGCCATCGCCCCCGCCACCGGCGTGTTGGCCGACTTGTCTATCGCCGCCCAGTCCGCCTCTTCCGCTCACTCAGGCGGCTCCCCATCCAAGATCTCCGACTCGTACCGCTCCCCCAAACGCACCCTCTCCTCCCAACCATTATGTTGAACCGCAGGGAAAACGTTTGTTTCAGCAGCTACATTATCAGCGGCATCTCTAGGCCGTTGTCGGGCTTGATGTAAAACGTGAGCCATGCCCCCTCGAGTTTTAGCCCGCGCATCTCAAAGGGATAACGTTTCCTAATCTCGCGGAGTATGCGGTGGAGGAGCACGACGGCTGCCGGCAACCGGAACAAGGGTTCTTCGATATTAACCGCCGTCCGCACCTCGTACCATACGTTTTCCGCCAACTCTCTAGGTTTACGCATATAGCATACCTCTGTACTATATATATGCGGTTGGCAGCCGTATTGCTTTAGTTGAATGGGAAAAAAGTGCGAAAAAAGTGAAAAAAATTACGTTTAATCACAGATTACACGGATACGACAGATGAACACAAATGAAGCGGCGTTTGGTGTGAAAAATCCGCATACATCCGTTTCATCTGTGGTTTTTTGGGATGAAGGCCGTGGTTTTAGGGGTGGAACCCGGGATTACGTCCTTTGGAGAGGGGGTAGCGGGAGACTTTCCCTTATATTTTCTTTGGAGAAACGCTATCAAGCGGGCCTAAAAATATCACGTGCCCTTTACAATCCGGTGAAACTCCAGCACAATGGGACAAAGCTATTCTGCGTCTGTCTCTACACTCGCCCGGCCAATTCGTATCCAGACGCGGGAACGGCATCGGGTGTATATGCGTTTTACTTTGTTAGTGGTAGACGATGAAAAGAATATTCGCGAGGGGCTTGCCGAGGCGTTGCGGCTGGACGGGCATGCGGTGGTTACTGCGCCTGACGGGGTTGAGGGCTGGGAGCGGTTTCAGCAGGGCGATATTGACCTCGTGATCACCGACCTCAAGATGGCCCGTCTCTCCGGCGAGGAGTTGCTGAAACGGATCAACACCCAGAGTCCGGGGGTGCCCGTTATTGTGCTGACCGGACACGGCACGGTGGAAAACGCTGTCGACGCGATGCGGAACGGGGCATACGACTTTCTCACCAAGCCGCTGGATCTCGACCGGCTTTCATTGCTCGTGAAGCGGGCACTCTCCATAAGGGAACTCACGCTCCGGCACCGGCGGCTGGAGGAGGAGCTTTCGCGGCAAACTCCGGTGAAGGCGATGATCGGGAACAGTCCGGCGATGCGAGCGGTGTGCGATATGATCGCCCGCGCCGCGCCGTCGAGGGCCTCCGTTCTTATCACGGGGGAATCGGGAGTGGGAAAAGAGATTGTGGCAAACGCGCTGCACGAGTTGTCGCCGCGAAAGGACGGCCCGCTGGTAAAGGTCAACTGCGCGGCGTTCGCATCGTCTCTGCTGGAGAGCGAGCTTTTCGGCCACGAGAAGGGGGCGTTTACCGGGGCTTTTTCTCGGCGGCGGGGCCGTTTTGAGCTGGCCCACGAGGGGACGCTTTTTCTGGATGAGATCGGCGAGATCGACCAGAACCTTCAGGTGAAGCTGTTGCGGGTGTTGCAGGAGAAGAAGTTTGAACGTTTGGGCGGCGAAGAGACGATTGAAGTTGACGTGCGGATCGTTGCCGCGACCAACAAGGATCTAAAAACGGGGATTGAGCAGGGCACGTTCCGCGAAGACCTTTACTACCGCTTGAACGTCGTGAATATTATGGTGCCGCCGCTCCGAGAGCGGAAAGACGATCTACCGCTATTGATACGAGAGTTCATCGAACAGTTTGCACAGGAAAACGGAAAACTGATAGCCGGCGTTGACGAAAAAGCGCGGGCCATCCTCTTTCACTATGACTGGCCGGGGAATATTCGGGAACTGAAAAACTGCATCGAAAGTGCCGTCGTGATGTGCCGGAGCCCGATTATTACCAAGACCGACCTTCCGCCGTCTTTGAGCGGCGTTGAGGCTGCGGACGAAGGGATCATAAAGATTCCGCTGGGAACGAGCCTCGAAAAGGCCGAGGAAAAAATCATCCGCGAAACGTTGCATTTCCAGAAGGGCAATAAGAGCCGGACGGCGGACGTGCTGGGGATCGGGCGGAAGACGCTCGACCGAAAACTAGCCAACGACAAAGACAAGGGATAAATCACAGGAAACCACCGTACCATATAGGGTGCACCACAAAGAGTAGCGCCAATCTTAACAACCGCGAACCGCACGAATCAACAAAACGGAACAGCGCGACATTCATTTTTCCACAAACACCGGCGTAAAGCGCAGTACACGCATACTTCATAGCAGCGCCCGGTAGCGTTCGTGGTTCGCGCGGTCGAAACAGCAGAACGTGATTTCCTTGACCGATTTGAGGCCGCGTTCCCGGCTTTTTACTGTGGCAACGGCTATACGAGCGGCTTCTTGCGGGGGGTAGCCGTATACGCCGGTACTGATACAGGGGAAAGCGATACTCGAAAGACCCTCTTTCTCCGCAAGATCAAGCGCGTTTCGATAACAAGAAGCGAGCAATTCGGGTTCTCCCACGCCGCCGCCCGACCATACGGGACCGACCACATGAATGACTCGTTTACAGGGCAGTTTGCCCACGCCGGTGATGCGGGCCTCACCGATAGGACAGCGACCTTCCCGGCTGTTTGGGATTTTCCGGCATTCTTCAAGCAGGGCGGGACCGGCCGCCCGGTGAATTGCGCCGTCAACTCCGCCACCGCCGAGCAGGGTCGGGTTGGCCGCGTTGACAATCGCGTCAACTGAAAGTGTCGTTATATCGCCGGTTATCACGGTAATAGTAGTCATAAAAGTTCCTCTTTAAACAGGGTTATCATACCATGATCCCTCTCTTGATTCTATGCCGTTTTTTCTGTAGTTTGATGTGAGATGGACAAGTATGCGGTTTTGAGGCGGTATTTTGGGTATGCGGCGTTCAGGCCGGGACAGGAGGCGGTCATTGACGCGATTCTGGCGGGAAGGGACACGCTTGCGGTAATGCCGACGGGGGCGGGGAAGTCTGTCTGTTACCAAGTGCCGGCGCTGATGATGGAGGGGGTAACGGTGGTAATCTCGCCGCTCATCTCGCTGATGAAGGATCAGGTGAACGCGCTCGCCCAAGCGGCGGTTCCGGCGGCCTTTCTCAACAGTTCGCTTTCGCCCGATGAATACGCCCAGACGATGTTCCGCGCCGGGCAGGGGGATTACAAGCTGCTCTATATCGCGCCGGAACGGCTGCAACGGGACGATATGCGCCGTCTTGCCGGGTCTATCCGCATGGTTGTCATCGACGAGGCGCACTGCGTCTCCCAGTGGGGGCACGATTTCAGGCCCAGCTACCTGCTGGTAACGGGGTTTATCGCGGATCTGCCCAAGCGTCCGATCACCGCCGCCTTCACCGCGACCGCCACGGGAAAGGTGCGGGACGATGTGAGCGGGATTCTTAAGCTGCGCGATCCTTACACGATTGTTACCGGCTTCAACCGCGCCAATCTTTCCTTCGAGGTGCAGCGGCCTAAAAACAGGATGTCCGCCCTTCTGGAGATACTGGAACGCCGCCGCGAGAAGAGCGGGATCATCTATTGTTCCACCCGTAAGGCGGTCGAGGAGATCTGCGAAACGCTGAACAGCCGGGGCTTTAACGCCACGCGGTATCATGCGGGACTGGAAGACCGGGAACGGCACGTGAATCAGGACGACTTCATCTATGACCGGAAGCCTGTCATCGTGGCGACCAACGCCTTCGGTATGGGCATTGACAAGTCCAACGTGTCCTTTGTCGTCCACTACCAGATGCCCAAGAACATCGAGAGTTACTATCAGGAGGCGGGCCGCGCAGGGCGGGACGGGGAAAACGCCGAGTGTATCCTCCTCTACAGCCCGCAGGACGTGCATATGAACCGTTTTCTCATCACCAACAGTCAGGACGACGAGGAGCGGGACCCGGCGCTCATCGAACACAATCTGGAATTGCTCAAGCAGATGACGTTTTACGCTACCACGAATGAATGTCTCCGCGCCCGGATTCTCGCGTATTTTGGCGAAAGCGCCCCGCACTACTGCGGTAACTGTTCCAACTGTAACGCCGAGTTTGAAAGCGTCGATGTTACGATTGAGGCGCAAAAGATAATATCCTGCGTCTACCGCATGGAACAGATGGGGCGGCGTTTCGGCAAGTCGATGATTGCCGATGTGCTTCGCGGCAGCAAGAACGAAAAGATTAAGAACGCCAAGCTCGACAAGCTGAGCACCCACGGCATCATGGCGGGAGTGAGCGCCCAGCGGGTGCGGACGATCATCGATTGGCTTGTTGACGGAGGCTATCTCGGTCTGGCGGGCAGCGAGTTCCCGGTCGTAACGAGGACATCGCGTTCCGGCGAGGTCATCTTTGAAAAGAAGCCCTTGTCGATGATGCTGGCAAAGGAAAAACCGGAGGCAAGGTCCGCGTCCCTTGTCCAGAACGAGACATCCGCCGCCATCGATAAAACGAATGAAACTGACGAAATGAATGAAACGCTGTTTGTCCGCTTGAGAGACCTGCGGACGCGGCTCGCCAAGGAAGCCGGTGTGCCGTCCTACATCGTCTTTTCGGACGCGACATTGCGTGATATGTGCCGCAAACAGCCCAAAACGCGGGACGAGTTTCTCATGGTATCGGGCGTGGGCGCGCTCAAAGCGGAAAAATACGCCGATGTTTTCATCGAAGCGATACGGGAACATAATCACCGGACTTAATCACGTTTCACCGCAGATTACATGGATAAGCGCGGATGGATGAGGCTGTTTCAAAACCCCAAGTTGCGGTGTGGGCAGACCTCTCTTGCGGCCATCTGTGGCCCGCGTGATTGAGGCTGTCTGTACCTCCTTTGGGGCCGTGATCCGGGGGCGTTATCCGGGCGGAGGGACGGGTTTGGGGATTATCTCCGACGAAAGACGGTTCCCTTTGGCCTTCCCATTCGTCCGGGGGCTGCCCCAAGACAATTTATACGTCAATATCTCCTCTACCGGCGTGGCCGCCACAAACGCTTCCGCCTCCGCCCAGTCCACCGCCTTCGCCCACTCAGGCGGCTCCCCCGCCAAGATCTCCAACCGGTAACGTTCCCCCCAAACGTGCCCCTGCCTTTCCGTCAGCACGTTGAGCCGGACGGCGAACGTTTGTTTCAGCCGCTGCATTATCAGCGGGAGTTGCAGCCCGTCGCCGGGCTTAATGGAGAACGACACGCTCCCGTCCTCAATGACAAGCCCGCGCATCCCGAAGCCGCAGCGCCTTTCCGTCTCGCGGAGTACGCCGAGGAAAAGCGCTTCGGCCTCCGGAAGCCGGAACAGAGGCTCGCTGATATTAACCGATGTTTGCACCCGGTACCATACATGTTTTGCCAATTCTCTTTCTTGCCGCATACAATGCCTCTGTATATATATGCGGTTGTTAGCCCGTTTTCTTTATTTTGATGCTCGAAAAGAGCGAAAAAACGTGAAAAAATTACAAAACGTGAAAAAGATAAAAAAAGGGGGAAAATAAGATTTAACCGTAGGTTGAAGCCGGGATGCTGTGCTTGAGACTGCGCGGTTCATTCTTGCCATTATCCACTTTCCATTTTCAATTCCCGGAGGGGTGGTTCCGGGGCCCTGTTGCATATATTTACCGTAAATCATTCATGGGCGCCGTATTGCGGGAATGCCAAAACGCGCTCGACTTTTCGTGCGCGGCATTGGGTGCCCTGTAGAGGGGGAAGCGTAAGAATTGTGGAGGGCCTACGGCTCGGAGCAAGTCTGAAGCGAGGGAGAGACTTCCCCCACCTTGCCATTCTCCCCCGTCACGCCGCTCCTAAGGAAAGCCTCTGTGGAACCCTCCACAGCAGACGGCGGCAGGTTCCATACTTCACGTTTTAGCTCACGGCCTGGTTTCCAGTAGGGGATGCTGTGCGACCTCACGACCACCGGCTCGCCCGTCCGGGGGTTACGGGCCCGAGCGCGGCCTTTACGGGCACGCGCTTCAAAAGTACCGAATCCCCGCAACTCAACGGTTTTTCCGCAGGCGATCGCGTCTTTCAGTTTTTTGATCGTAAGATTGACCACCATTTTAACGTCTTCGCGCTCTATGCCGGTAGCATCATAGATCGAATCGATGAGATCAGACTTCGTGTATTTCCCGCCTGCCATACGACCCCGCTTTTTTTACTCCGAGACCGCTTTTTTGACACCGAACGCGGCGTTAAACCGCTTCTGCATACGCGATTTCTTTCGCGCTGCGGCATTCTTGGCGATAACCCCCTTGCGAGCCGCGCTGTCCAGCCGCTTGACGAGCGACTTGAGCTGAGCTTCCGATGCCGCTTCATCCTTTTTCGCGCTTGCTTCCACGAATTTTCGTGCCGTGCCGCGCACCGCCGTTTTCACCGACTTGTTGGCAATCCGCCGCGCTTCGCTCTGCCGATGCCGCTTTTCCGCCGAATTCTTTTTCTTAGCCATACCTTATCCTTATTACCTGAAGTCCGACGGACGGCGCTCGGTACGCTTGCACTTCTCGCATTCGGCGACATTCTTCACTTTGCCGTTGTCAAAAAGCGCCTTCATCTTTACTTCGCCGCCGCAGGAACAAAAAAATTTCTGCGTTGAACTCCCCGTACGGGCGTTCTTTGATATAACCTGTGCCATAAATTACTCCCCGCTCTCATGCGCCCGCCTCATGCGGTACCGCTCCAAGCTAAAATGATGTATACTTGATAACCATTATACACGGAGGAGAGAAAAGTGTCAACAAACCTGACGATACGCTGGCTGGACGGCGAAACCGAAGACGCGGCGGCGACCGTTTCGGGGGAATTTCCCGTGGGGACAACCTCAGACGAGGCGCTGGACGCGCTGGGTATTTGCGGGACAGCCCGAAAAGACATCGCGGCGGTCTATGCCAACAACGAAATACAGTCCCTCTCCGCCCCCCTCGTCGTGAACACGGCCTTGAAACCCGTCTCTCTAGCTTCCCACGAGGGCCGCGTCGTCTATCGCGCCTCTCTCGCCTTTCTCTTGGGCGCCGCCGCCGCGCAGGTCTTTCCCAACTGCCGTCTCATCGTCGGCCACAGCTTGGGAAACGGCTACTACTACCACTTTGCCGATGAAAAACCGGCCTCGACGGACGAGTTTACGCGGCTCAAGCAAAAGATAATCGAACTCGTCGAAGCCGATTTTGCGATTTCCTTCTATTATGTCGCCCACGAGGAAGCCGTCGCCCTCTTCCAAGAACAAGGACAGACGGACACGGTGACACTTCTGGAAGAACGTATCGCCGCGCAAGTCCCCGTCTATGAGTGTAACGGCTGGGTAGACCTCACGGTCGGCGCGCTGGTACCGAGAACCGGCATACTCTCCGTATTCGACATCTTTCCCTACGAGGATGGCTTCCTCCTCCGTTATCCAACCTCGTCTTCAGGCGGAATCATCGGCCCGTTTGAAGATATTCCCAAACTGTTTGCCGTCTACCGCGAGTACAAGCAGTGGGGGCGCATCGTCGGCCTCCACTCGGCAGGGGATCTCAACCGCCTGACCGGCAGCGGAAACATCGAAGACTTCATCCGCATCGCCGAAGCCTTTCACGCCAAAAAGCTCGCCGATGCCGCCGACAAAATCTATGCGATGCGCGGCGATGTACATATCGTACTGATCGCGGGCCCCTCAAGCTCCGGCAAAACCACCTCTGCTAAACGCATCTTCGTCCAACTGCGGGTGCTCGGCATGGAACCCCTCGCCATAAGCCTCGACGACTATTACAACCCCCCGAATCTAGCCCCCAAAGACGAGAACGGCAACCCCGACCTCGAATGTCTCGAAGCACTCGATGTCCCCTACCTGAACGAACAACTGGAACGTCTCCTCTCAGGCGACGAGATCACTCTTCCGGTCTTCGACTTCAAGACCTGCATACGGCGCGAGGGCAGAAAAGTACGGGCCGGACGGCGCACCATCATCGTCATCGAAGGCATCCACGGCCTCAACGACAAACTCACCGAGATGATCCCGGCCAAAGCAAAGTTCAAACTCTACGTCTCGCCCCTCACCCAGCTCAACTTGGACGACCATAACCGCGTCCCCACCTCCGACAACCGCCTCATCCGCCGCCTCGTCCGCGACCACCAGTTCCGGGGCACCGGCGCATCCCGTACCCTTTCGATGTGGCCCTCCGTGAGACGCGGCGAACTCCGTCACATCTTTCCCTACCAAAACAGCGCGGACTTCATCTTCAACTCCGCCCTCGACTACGAGCTCGCCGTCCTCAAATTCTACGCCGAACCCCTCCTCCACACCGTCAAACCCCGCGAAACCGCCTTCGCCGAAGCCTCCCGCCTCCTCGGCTTCCTCGACCGCTTCACCCCTATCCTCCCGCAAACCGTCCCCCCCGAAAGCATCCTCCGCGAATTCATCGGCGGTAGCGGCTTCAAATACTAACCATCTGTTCCTACAGGGGAATGGATAATGAGCGCAGTTTGGTGGTTGCTCGTTTCATTCCGAGCATTATCCATTTTTCATTCCCAAAAGGGGAGTCTCCCACTGTCAACAAGTTAAGGGATAATGCCGAGAGACTCCCCTCTATTGCACGGCATTGACGGGAGGCATTGATAACGAATAGGGCCATGGACAGGCTTAGCTCACGCCCATGAAACAGCCTCGTTCACGACTATTTACTTTGACAACATGTCGATAGGCAAGAGGGCCGCTGCCGGAACGCGGCTCCCGCAATGCCCCGCATTAATCACGGGCTTTAATCACAGAGAACCGCAGATTGTGCAGACACAGATAAACACGAATAAAGAAGGGTTTGAAACGAAAAATCCGCGTTCATCCACGGTTACTGACCCGGCAATTATTATATAGGTATGTCAATAGTCAGCGAAAATTTCACCCTTTGACTATGGAAATTCACCAAGGAAAATTTCACCCCCCTGTATCTAAGCGACCGCCTCGGCCGGCCCCTTGCCGTCCGCAAAATAACAGGCCTGTATCAGCCGTTTTGTTACATC
>JAIRNN010000157.1 GCA_031257995.1 Spirochaetaceae bacterium
TGGCAAAACACAAAATCAATAATGCGCCCGAAAATGCTACTCACACTTTTTTGCGCGTTATAACTTCGTTAGGGGTAATGACTTATAGAAGTCTGCTTGACTTTGAAGCAGACGTTCTCGGCACGGTTCAACGCGCGGACGGGACGGACGGGGCACGTGTGGGGCGAGCGGTATGAGTCGGATATCCTGTGGGGAGGGCCGCCAGAGGGGGCGGAGGAAGTTGACTGGGCGGCGGTGGAAAAGTCGGCCAACACGCCGGTAGCGGGGGCGGCGGCCTACACCTTGTCTTGGGGCAGCCCCCGCTCGGACGGGATGACGATAACGACGAGTTTTTCGGCCCGAAACGCCGCCAAGCCTGCGGGAGGCGGAAGTTCATCCCGGCGGCGGACTCCGGCCGCAGGTTTGCGGTTTGCAAAAACTTGCTGAACCGGGATTTCCATGCGGCCGGTCCGGGAGAGAAACGGGTATCCGGCATCACTTACTTGCGGACCGCCGGCGGCCGGCCGTATCTGACGGCGGCGTTTGATTTGTATGACCGGAAAATCACCGGCCGGGCGTTCGGCGGGACAACGGGCGCGGAAGAGACGGCGGCGGGGGCCCTGGAGACGCGGCCGTCGGGAACCGGAAACCCCGTCCTGGCCTGCTGTTTCATTCTGGCCGGTTGTTTTTTTGGGGGGGGGGTGGGGGACGGTATTGCCCAGACCTGTTCCGGGAAACTTTGAAGGGGCGGAGCCCTCAGGCGCGGCAGAGCATGAGCCGGAAAGGAAATTACTGGGACAACGCGCACGGAGAGTTTTTTCAAGACGCTGAAACGGGAACTGGAAACCATGGACGGCAGACAGAGCGCGGCGGCGGTACGGGCTTCGGTATTTTATTACATCGGGGCATACCGCAACCGGATACGCCGCCATTCGGCGCTTGACTGTCGGCGCCGGTAACGGTAACTTTGAAAAAAGTGGCTTAGCCTGTTGTCCGCCTGCCGGGGGCCAGTCCAGTCTGCGGATTTGACACGACTAAGAAAGGTGCGGGATGAAAAATCTGCGTTAATCCGCGAAAATCCGCAGCTCTCCGACCTCACGATACGCGATCACTTGAAATAGTACCGTGATTCCTCACCGCAAACCGTTTGCTTCCTCATAAGTGCTTTTCTGCCAGAACTGGCTGCGGCCGATACCGAAACCGATCTCGCCACGCATTTCCAGCGTGTCGGCGCTAAACTTTCCGCTCCCTGCCAGGTGAAACGTAACCTTGCACTTGTAAAGGTTGCCGCTTTCCGGGTCGATAATCGAACCGCCGACCCATTTGCCCGTACTCGCCATCTTCAAGCCGTAAATCCACGGTGTCCCGACAACCGGCATATCGCTTACCCTGCCTGCCACAGGAAACCCCGGATAGGAATCCTTGCACAGTACCGCTTTAATGTCTTCCGGATACCCAGCAAGCGAAAGGATCCGTCCGCGCAACTCCCCCTTCACCTCATACAATTCCCACCCGGCGATCGCCCGGCCCGTTTTGTCATCAACACTGATCCAGTAGCCAGTTACGCGATCTGCGGCAAAACAAAGCCCCGTCCCGACAATACTCAATATGCATAAAAAAATGCCTTTTCTCATACGAACAAGTATAGCAAAAAAAACGCGGATGAACTTGTCCTACCTTCGAGGACGGGGTGTTTTTTGGGCATCTTCGTGGTGTTTCCTCTTCCTTCCACTGATAATGCAGTGGTTGAAGCAGATACATTCGGATTTTTTACACCGGATATCTCTTTATTCGCGTTCATTCGCGGACCTTTTTATCTGCGCCATCTGCGGTTAAATATGATCAAATTTGAAAAATTTTCAAAAAAACGGCAAAACGCTTGACATAATTTTTTATCCAGTGTAACTTATATGTATGAACAATTGTTCAACTGTTGAGGTGGCGGTATGGTAAAAGACGCTTTGGACGTTGAAAGTTGTGATTGCAATGTCATTCACGAGGACGTGGTGGCAGCGGTCAGGAAGGATATGCCCGATGACGAGGTTCTGCTGGACTTGGCGGACCTGTTCAAGGTGTTTGGCGATTCGACTAGGGTAAAGATCATCTGCGCCCTGTTAAGGGCTGAAATGTGCGTCTGCGACATCGCGGCTCTTTTGGGCATGAGCAAGTCGGCCATCTCCCACCAGTTGCGGACGCTAAGGCAGACGCGGCTCGTGAAGTACCGCCGGGAGGGGAAGGTGGTCTATTATTCCCTTGAGGACGAACACGTGGGAACTATCTTTGATCAGGGCTTGGTACATGTCGGTGAATAAGGGGGTTTGTTTTTTTTGGCATATAGTTGAACAAGTTGTCAACTGTTCAATACTTGAATGTGATGGGCGGGGTTTTAGGGGCGGAGCCCCTAGGAGAGGGGGTAGTGGAAGACGGCTCAAAACCGCCTAAGCGCGGCGCGGTTTTGAGCCGGCTGGAACGAGGGGGAGGCTTCCCCCCACCACCATAAATAACATTTTTTATGCAAATAGTTGAACAGGTTGTCAATTGTTCAATATTTATATTGTAAGGAGTTTGATATGACGAGTAAGACGTATGTGTTGGAGGGGCTTTGTTGCCCGAACTGTGCGGCGAAGATTGAACGGCGTGTGGCCGCTCTGGAGGGGGTGAGTAGCGCGTTGGTTGATTTTTCGGTGCAGAAACTTACTATTGAGATGGCCGGGGCGCGGGATGTGGGGCAGTGGGATGACATCGGTGCCCGTATCGGAGGGATCATCAAACGGCTTGAACCTGCCATCGAACTGCGGGACATGGTTCTTTTTCCGAACCGGGAAGCGGCGAAGCCGGATTCCGTTCCGGTAAGCGCCTGGCTCCGGCGCATAAGTCTTGTTCTCGGTATGGCCCTCTTTGTTGTGGGTATGGTCTTTGATTATGTTCCGTCTGTCGCGCTGCCGCCTCTTATACGGCTTGCCGTCTTTCTGGCAAGCTATATCCTCGTAGGCGGCGAGGTGCTTGTCAAGGCGGCCAAAAATATTACCAAAGGTGAAATATTTGACGAAAACTTTTTAATGGGGATCGCCACTATCGGGGCCTTTGCCATCGGGGAATACCCCGAAGGCGCGGCGGTGATGATCTTCTACCGGGTGGGCGAAGCCTTTCAGGATTACGCCGTGGGACGCTCCCGCAAATCCATATCGTCCCTCATGGACATCAGGCCCGATTACGCCAGCCTCAAAACCGCCACCGGCCTCCAGCGGGTATCTCCGGAAACGGTACGCATCGGAGATCTTATCGTGGTAAAGCCCGGTGAAAAAATCCCCCTGGACGGCGTGGTAGTAGAGGGCTTTTCCGCCCTGGATACCTCGGCCCTCTCAGGCGAATCCCTGCCCCGGGACGTGGAAAAAGGCAGCGCCGTCCTTTCCGGTTCCATCAACAAAAGCGGACTGCTCACTATCGAAGTAAGCAAGGTCTTTGGGGAATCCACGGTCTCCAAAATCCTCAGCCTGGTGCAAAACGCGGGGAGCAAAAAATCGGTTACTGAAAACTTCATCACCAAATTCGCCCGGTACTACACCCCGGTGGTGGTGTTCTCCGCCGTTGCGCTTGCGGTCCTTCCTCCCCTTCTTATCCCCGGCGCGACTTTCGCCAAATGGATAAACCGGGGCCTCATATTCCTCGTCATCTCCTGCCCCTGCGCCCTGGCCATCTCCATACCCTTGAGTTTTTTCGGCGGCATCGGCGGCGCTTCGCGAAACGGCATCCTCATAAAGGGGAGCAATTACCT
>JAIRNN010000173.1 GCA_031257995.1 Spirochaetaceae bacterium
ATTTTATTATGAGAAAGAGGAACAGATGAAAAAGATTTGTGTCAGGAGGGTAAAAATGAAGAAGGGTTTTTTACACGGCATTATCGGATTGTTGCTGGTTATCGGGTTCGTGTTCGCGGGCTGCGACATGGGCGGCGGCGGGGGCGGTTCCGCTAGGGAATTGGTGAGCGCGGAGGAACTGATTGAAGGACGGCAATAGGGAGATGAGTCTGTCGGCAAAAACCTTCTGCGCCTTCAGTGCCGCAGTACCGAAGCTGGTATCCAAGCGCAGCCTTTATTGGCGCCGCGCCATGTTGCATAACCGCGCTAACGCCCCTAGCACAACCTACGGTTGTGCCTGTTTCGGGCGCGGCATTGGGTGCCTTTGCGGTTAAATTTATGGCGTTTGCGGTCAAGTCTAGCGTAAGGGGCGGCAGGCCACTCGCCGGGATCGGGGGGCGGGGCATCTTTGATGCCGGGTGTCCATTGGACACCTTGGGGTGGGCCCCCGCTACGGGGGGTAGCGTAGGGCACAGACCGGAGCGAGGGGTGGGCAACGAAGTAGCCGCGACTTCCCCCTTTTCTATCTTTCTTCGCGAGGAGTTTTGAAACGGCCTCAAAGAAGGAAGCGTAAAAAAATGGGGAGTTTGAGCAGGGTGCGGCCCTCTCAGACTCCCGCACTGCCGGTTTAGAACGAATAGCCTATTCCTGCTTGAGGATTGAGATACTGGAGGTCGGGATCGTCAAAGGGAGGCGTTATGTTCCACGAGATGCCGAGCTCAACAAACAGTGATTTGACCAAATACATTTTTACCGATAGGCCCGTATCCAAAAAGGGCAAGATCAATAGGTCAAGGCCCGCATTGTTATTGTCTTCGCCCGAAACGATATGAAGATCGTGCAGGCTTAATATGCCGCCTCCCATCGAAATATGTAACGCAAGACGCTTGTTCAGCAAAAAGGCTTGTAATAAAAGCGAAGCGCTTACACCAGCCATGTACGAGGTGGTGTACACTACCCTCGTGGTAAGATCGGCCCAGCGCGGTTCAACTAAAAAGCCAAAGTTGAACAGATTTGTGCGGAACGGAAGCCATGCAAACCTCAAGCCCGCTCCCTGATAGAAGGCGTTGACGAGGATCGTATCAAACAAAAAACTGCTCGCGCCCAAAAATTCCATCCCGAAAAGATGGGCGCCTTCCGAACGAACCGGTATCACCGGGCGGTACAACACCGAAAGGTCAATGTTGACCTGCTTGCCGCTTTTCACCGTGAATCCGGAAACTACCGCCCTGAGTCCGCCCGGATTGGTGATATACACCGTCCATTTACCCTTCTCGATTTCCTCCACGGGAAGGCGCGCCCGTGCGGATGTGCCGTCGGAACCGAAAATCTCGGCGGATACCACCCGACCGTCCCGCGATCCGTTTTTTACCAGAAAAATCTGTGCGCCGTCAAGGAGATTTGTCCCGAAAAACGTTACCTCGTTGTTCCCGTCCGCCAGATTGAACACATTCGGTGTCCAGCCGGTTACGACAGGCTGTAATGCCTCCAGCACTTCAAACGGTACGATGGACATACGGTAGTCGAAAAGATCAAGCAGGTTGTAGACATCCACCGTATACTTATAGCGGCCCGGCGGCAGGGAAACCTCGATGTAGTTGTCGGTCGTAACACGCCGTTCGACAATCCCGCCCGTTTCCCGCTCAATCGACACCTCATACTTGAACACATTCGGATCGTCATCCCATCCAAGCCGCTGAACAAATCGGTCTCCTCCGTTCTCCGTCCGGTAAGACTGCGCGAAATCCGGCGTGGCGCATAAAAGAGAAATCAAAACAACCAGCGTTTTTCTCTGCCTAAGACACACCTCATACTTATTATCGGAAGAAACATGCTGCGAGTAAAGCGTTTTCGTTTTGTTATGCTTTCCAAAGGAGGAAGTCTCCCACTGTCAACAACTTAAGAATTATTGTCCACAGATTGCACGGATGGTGCCATAAATGGCTTCACAGATTTAAGAAAGGTTTCAAAACAAAAATCTGTGTAATCTGGGAAATCCGTGGACCTTTTATTTTTTTATATGCTCAACTTGTTGACAGTGGTCGTCGATGAAATTACCGCGACTTCCCCTTTTGGGAGGCGTTGATAATGGATAATTGAAGATGGATAATAATCTGATTTTGAATACTGCGCGTTTCATTGCTATAATTTTCCATTACCCATTTTCAATGCCCCGCATGGGCCTAGGGCCTTGACACGCCGTTATATTCCATAATATAGTGCCCTGAAACCATGAAGGTTTCGTCTGTCATGAAGGCAACAGGGGCTCAGGATAGTCCCACCAAATCTATCTCTTGTGGAGGTGCTTATGCACATGGCAGATGCGTTGTTGTCGCCGCCGGTGGGCGGTTTGATGCTTGCGGCAGGAGTCGCGGCTATCGGTGTTTCGGTGAAGAAGATCGGATCGGGCGGAGAGGACGACCGATTAGATGAAAAAAATATCCCGATGATGGGTGTCATGGGGGCTTTTGTCTTTGCCGGGCAGATGATCAATTTTACGATTCCGGGTACGGGATCTTCGGGGCATATCGGGGGCGGTATGCTGCTCGCGGCGATTTTGGGGCCGTTTCCGGCGATTATCACGCTGGCGAGTGTGTTGCTGATCCAGTGCCTCTTTTTCGCGGACGGCGGGCTTCTGGCCTACGGTTGTAACGTCATCAATATGGCGGTGATCCCGTGCCTTCTCGCCTTTCCCTTCATCTACAAACCAATCGTGGCAAAGGGCCTGAACAAAAAAACGATCACGCTCGCGGCGGTTTTGTCTGTCGTTATTGGTCTCCAGCTTGGCGCGTTCGGCGTTGTACTGGAGACGCTGGTTTCCGGAATAACCGAGCTGCCCTTCGGGACATTTGTGCTGTTGATGCAGCCCATCCATCTGGCGATCGGCCTTGTTGAGGGCATCGTCACGGCGGCGGTGTTGTGCTTCGTGCACAGTGCGCGCCCTGAATTGCTTGAAAGCGCGGTGTCGGGCGGTGAAATAGCCGGCGTGAAAGGCGGCGTGCGAATCAGGACGGTTGTCGTCGTGTTTGCCGTACTCTCGGCGCTTGTCGCGGGCGGGCTCTCGATCCTCGCATCGTCCAACCCGGACGGCCTCGAATGGGCGATGGAAAAGACCGCCGGAACTGCGGAGCTTGAACGTGAGGGCCCGGTCTTCCAAGCCGCCGCCGACACCGTTGAAAAGACCGCCTTCCTCCCCGACTACGCGCTGAAAAACGGCGAAGGTTCGGGCGGCGAGACGGCCCTCGCCGGTATCGTGGGGAGCGTCATCACGGTGGTCGTTGCGGGCGGGGCGGGACTCCTCATTCATACGATCCACACGCTTCGGAAAAAGAAGGCGGCCGTTTAAGTGGGACGATTCCACAAGGCGGGTAGCGGTATCGACCACCTCGAACGGCTTGGATGCGGCGGATCGCCCATCCACGCCCTGCACCCTGCGGCAAAGGGCATTGTTACCTTGGGCTACATCATCGCCGTCGTCTCGGTGCCGTCCGCAAACCTCAGTGCCTTGGTCCCCTTCCTCCTCTATCCGGTGCTGGCCGTCTCGGTGTCCGGCACTCCGTGGAGGCCCCTCTTCGCCCGGCTTATCCCCGTGTTCCCCTTCGTGCTCTTCTTCGGTCTCTCCAACCTCGTGCTGGTGCGGGAACCGGCATTTACCCTTGGCGGCGCGTTAAACGGCACACTCACCACCACCTTCACCGTTACGCGGGGCATGGTCTCTTTCGCGGCCATCCTCCTCAAGACCGCGTTCACCGTGTTCGCCGTACTCCTCCTCATCGCCACGACCCCGTTTTACGAAATCGCCGAATGTGTCACCGCGCCCCCGACTTTCCGTATCCTCGGCCTGCAAATCGTCCTCACGATGCGCTACATCGCCACCCTGCTGGACGAGGCGGAATCAATGTGGACGGCCTACACGCTGCGCTCGCCCGCCACCAGAGCGATCAGGATGAGAGACATGGGCTCATTTCTGGGAGGTCTTCTCCTCCGCAGCTTCGACCGCGCCGAACGGGTATTCTGCGCGATGAAATGCCGCGGCTTCAACGGCGTCTACCGTAGCATCAGGCGCAAACGCTTCACGCCGGCCAACCTCGTCTACGTGTCGCTCTGCATCGCCGTTTTCGGTATACTGAGGCTTTGCAACGTGAGCCTGCTGCTGGGGAGACCGTTTCTCTCGTGAATAGTGAGGAGATGATGTTAGATGTATTTATAGAGGGGGAAGTCTCCCCCTCGTTCCTGTCCGCTCTCCGGTCGATGTGCCCACGCCTAAAGGCGCGTCCACACCCCCCTCCGTTTGGCCATACGCTACCCCCTCTCCTAGGGGCTCCGCCCCTAAAACCCCGGATTAATCTACCGCATAGGATTGTACCCTCTCTGCGGGGCGCCCAATGCCGCGCGCGAAACATTGAGTGCGTTTCTGCCATTCCTGCGACACGGTACCCATGAATATTTTAACGGAAATAAATGCGGCAGAGCCCCGGTACGCCCCCGCAACGCTCCCGGATCCCACACATAAAGGAACGTAAATGCTGCGTGTTCAAAACCTCTATGCCGAATACCCTCACTCACAGCTTGGCCATGTGCTAGAGAACGTGAGTTTCACGGCCAACGACGGCGAGCGGATCGCCCTGCTAGGCGCGAACGGCGCGGGCAAGTCCACATTACTCCTCTCTATGCTGGGCGTACTGCCCATCCATGCGGGATCCGTCGAGATATGCGGCGTGAGGCTCGAAAAGGCCACCCTGACCCAAGTGCGGGCGCGGACCGGGCTCGTCTTTCAAAACCCGGACGACCAGCTTTTCATGAGTACGGTCTGGGAGGACGTGCTGTTCGGCCCGCTCAACTACGGTATGAACAAGACCGATGAGGGGATCAGCCTCGAGAACAAGGCCAATTTCCTCCTGGATTCCCTCGGTATTGGCCATCTGAAAGACCGCATGAGCCATAAACTTTCAGGCGGGGAAAAACGCCTCGCCGCCCTCGCCTCCGTGTTGATCATGGAACCACAGGTTCTCCTCCTCGACGAGCCGACCGCCTTCCTCGACCCTCGCGGCAAACGAGCCCTCACCACAATCCTCACAGGACTCCCCCAGACCATGCTTATCGCTACCCACGACATCCCCTTCGTCGAAACGCTCACCTCTCGTGCCATCGTCCTCTGCAAAGGTGTCATCCGCGCAGACGGCCCTACGACGACCATTCTTCGCAATGAAACGTTACTTGCGGAAAGCGGCCTGTAGGTAAATGAACAGGGGCCAAATGGCAACAAGTCCGATTTCAAAAGCACTGTTATGGTGCTTCTACTTGTAGAAAAAGACTGTCTCAAAACCTCGCGTTGCGTGTTGGGCAGAGTTTTCCTTATACCCATCTATGGCCACGTGATTGAAGCTGTATGTTACTCCTTTTTGGCCGTGATCCGGGGCGGTTAGCCGGGCGGGGATACGGGTTTGGAAGCGTTTCGGGCCGAAAAACTCGTCGTTATCGTCATCCCGTCCGAGCGGGGGCTGCCCCAAGACAAGGTGTAGGCTATAGCCGCCGGTATCTTCGTTTTCGCCGACTTTTCCACCGCCGCCCAGTCCACCTCCTCCGCCCCCTCTGGCGGCCCTCCCCGGCAAGATTTCCGAATCATACCGCTCGCCCCACACGTGCCCCGTCCGTCCCGTCCGCGCGTTGAGCCGCGCCGAGAACGTCTGCTTCA
>JAIRNN010000307.1 GCA_031257995.1 Spirochaetaceae bacterium
GCTGGAGCGAGGGGGAGACTTCCCCCATAAAATATACTGACATTATTTCCATGTCTAAAGCAGTATATCTGCGGCGGAACATTTTTGGGCTCCGTGCCGTGTTTGGTTCCCCCCTCCAAGAAAATCATTCCTTAAAAGCAATAAAAATGGAGATTGACATGATTAAAAGGATGGGTTAGTATTAAATTGTGGATAATGCTATACCCTATATTGACAAAATTGTCTCTCTGATCGTGTCTCTTGCTTCGCCGGACCAGATTATTCTTTTTGGTTCGTATGCGCGGGGGGATAATACGAAAAAAAGTGATGTCGATTTGCTCATTGTGAAAAAGGGGCTCAAGAATGGGTGCGACATTATTGATTCTATTTATATGGCTTTTTTTGAAGATGAGATAGGTATTCCGGTCGATTTGCTGGCTATTGATTATAATAGGTATACCGAATTGAATAATGAGATCGGGTATATTTATAAAACAATAAAGGATGAGGGGAAAGTGATATATGGAACGTTATGAATCATGGGTTGAAAGGGCAAAGAGCAGTTTTGAAATATCGAAGCTGGCGGTTAATATTAATGTTTATTACGAAGATTTGTGCTTCCAATTACAGCAGGCTGCTGAAAAGGCGTTAAAGGGTCTTTTAATATATTACGGGGTTGAGCCGGAATTTACGCATAATATTGGGATATTGTTAAATGCGCTTAAAAAGTTTACGGGCATCCCCGAAAATATCAAGGAAACAATAAAATTAACAAAATACGCTATTGTAACAAGGTATCCCGGAGAATATGATGAAATTACCAAAGAGGAATATGAAATGGCGGTAAAAATCACAAAGGAATGTTTAAACTGGGTTGAAAATAAGATAAAAGAAAGTGCAGAAAATAAGTAAAACAGAAAAGCCCCTGCCAATCAGTTTTCACGCCTTTTGCCGCTCCCACCAACCAATAAAAAAGCCCCGCCCGCTTGCACGGGTGGGGCTATCACTCCTGTTTAGCCTTTTCTAAAGGCGGCTTTCTACGAAAGCTTGGCTACACGCCTAGAACACCCAGTTGAAGTCAATCTGGAACTGGTTGGTGACGGGGCTCCAATCTTCCACAAGCTTTATGGTTGACGCGCCGAGTCTGTTGATTTTGTCAAAAATCTCGATGCTGCTGGTGCCGAGGGTGAACTTGATGCCCGGCTTGATATAGAATCCGGCACCAAATGGGTTGCCGTCTTCAGCGATTTTTGTCAGATCATCGTGGCCCGCGAACCACAGCACGTTGTCCGAGCCGATCTGGAGATAAGCGCCAATTGTGTCGTTCACCTTGTAATCCGCGCCGATTCTTACTCCTACGGTCGGATCGCCTGTGTATTTGGCATACTGATAGTCCTCGGAAGACCCGTCGCCCCAGGTAACGCTAACTTTCGTTATCTCCGCATAGTTGCCAGGCTTTACCTTGTACTTTCCTTTACCATCTCTGTCGGTTACCGTCCCGTCCTCGCCCGGAGCCTCGTTCTGTATCTTGATGTCGCCCTGGAGGTGCGCGGTGATCGGGCCGGTGGCGTAGACGAATTTCGGGCCGATGCGGACGTATCCAATTTTCCCGTGGGTCTCCCATTTCCGCGTGTCAAGCCTGACATCCACCAGCGCCGTGAATCCGCTAATCGGATTCACCTGAATCCCGGCAATCGCGTCAACATACGGGTCAGCGGCGGGAACCGCTGCGCTTCCTGGTATCAGCCCCCATGCTGAGCCCTTGGAGGGGTCGTTCTTGTCATTAAGTACCCAACCGTACGAATCTTTCCCGGCCGCCGTCTCATCGGTGCCCGGCTTGAAGGCCGCGCCCAGTGCCGCGCTGAAGAAATCCGACTTGTACAGTCCGCCAATCACCCAGCCGCCGGCCACATGATCAATGGTGGCATTAGTGACATCGGTATACGTCTTGGTATCTGATACGGGCACCGCCAGTCCCGCGCCGAAAGAGAGGCCTTCCACCAGCTTGAACTCCGCGCGTACACCGGTTATCGCGTCAATGCTGGGATCAAACACGTTGGTGGAAAGCTTGCCCAGCCCCCAGAGGTCGTCCCCGATAGCGCCGCCGGACAGCACGATCTTGCTGTCAAGCAGGTTGGCCCATCCGTAGGCGTACTTTGTAGCGAAAGTCGCCTTCGCCTCCGCAGGTGCCCCCAGGGACTCGAAACGAATCTTCGCGCCGCCCCAGTCGCCGGTGTAGCCGAGCGTCAACCGTGTGCGGAAGGACTTGTCCGCATCGTTGTTGTACGTGTAGACCTTGGTGTCATACGAGGTATCCTCGCTGCCGTCGTCCGCACTGTCCACCCTGATACCCGCCTTCACCTCGCCGGCCGCGGTCAGCCCGTTACCAAAATCAATGGCGAACATATTCGCCACGAAACCGAGAGTTAGGAGAAAAACTAAAACTTTCTTCATAAAAAACACTCCTTAAAAAGATTTATTGTCCATAGTATATCATGCCGCAAAAAAAGAGTCAAGTACTTTTGCGTTTTTTTTCGCAAAAATCGATAAAAAAGATGAAAAAATTTTCAATGACAAAGGCAAAATACCGCCATTTTAGGGGGGGGGGGATCTTTTTAACCGCCTTTTTCACCCCCATTTTGGAAAAAACATAACAAAGCGGGATCGCGGTTTGCCGCTGCGATCACCCGCCGGTAACGTTCCCGCCAACCGCTTAAGATTTTTTGTCCACAGATTACCCGGATTTTTTGCCTCGGAACCGGCATAGGGACAACCTAAACATTGCGCCGGGGGCTTCCCCCTTCGGGGGAATGGTGGGGGGCTGTTGTGTTTGAGGCTGTTTCAAAAGTCCACGAAAAGATAGAAAAGGAGGGGGAAGTCTCCCCCTCGCTACAGACTTGCTCCGGCCCAAGCTTGCTGCGCAAGCACGCCTCCGCAATTCTTACGCTACCCCCTCTGCGGGGGTCAGCCCCCGCAACGCCCCCGGATCTTTGCCGGGCCATTTTTGGCCGCAGGCGAAAAACGTTGCTTGCCGAATGAATCTGTTTCAAAACCGGCATAGGGGCAGGTCCAAACATTGCGCCGGGAGCTTCCCCCTTCGGGGGAATGGTGGGGGGCTGTTGTGTTTGAGGCTGTTTCAAAAGTCCACGTTGTGGAGGGGGCAGATCTCTCTCGCGGCCATCTTGGGCCGGGTCGCTTGAGGCGGGCTGTACCTTCTTTTTTGCCGTAAAGCGGGCAGTTATCCCGGCGGGGAATCGGGTTTGGCGGCGTTGTGGGCCGAAAAACGGGTCGTTATCGTCATCCCGGGCGACCTAAGGCTGGCCCACCTCAAGATGTAGGCCATCGCCCCCGCTACCGGCGTGTTTGCTGACTTGTCTATAGCCGCCCAGTCCGCCTCTTCCGCCCACTCAGGCGGCTCCCCGTCCAAGATCTCCGACTCATACCGCTCTCCCCAAACGTGCCCCCTCCTCCCTACGATTATATTGAACCGTAAAGAAAACGTTTGTTTAAGCAGCTGCATTATCAGCGGCAGCTTAAAGCCGTCTTTGGGCTTGATGTAAAACGTGAGCCACGCCCCTTCAAGCTTGAGCCCGCGCATCTCGAAGGGGTAACGCTTCCTAATCTCGCGGAGTACGCGGTGGAGCAGCACGACGGCCACCGGCAGCTTGAACAAGGGCTCGCCGATATTGACCTCTGTTCCTACTTTATACCAGACGTTTTGTTGTAACTTTCGCGGTTTATGCATATAAAAACCTCCGTACTATATATATGCGGTTACCAGCCGTACTGCTTTAATTCGGCACGAAAAAAGTGTGAAAAAAGGGAGAAAATCGTTGATTTAAAACAGTTTCCATTATCTGTGACGAAGTTTTTGCTTAACACGAAGTTTTGCATTGACAAGGGGGCATTCCCGGCGTAGACTGGTCTTATGGTGAGAAGTGTTCGTGCTGAGGAGGCGGTGGGGTTTCGGCTTTGCCACGATATGACATGCATTGTGCCGGAGAAAAGCAAGGGCGCGCGGTTTCAGAGGGGGCATACGGTGCGAGAGGAGGACATTCCCGTCCTCTTGGCGATGGGGAAAGAGCACATTCTGATTGATGACGGCGGAAAAGCGGAGGCGGGGATGCTCCACGAGAATGACGGCGCGGCCCGGCTTGCCGCATTGTGTATGAATAGCGGGCTGTTCCAAAGCGAGGTTGTCGAAGGAAAGATTGAACTTAGCGCGGCGCGTGACGGGCTCTTTCTCATTGACCGCGACCGGTTCAACGCGGTGAACGCTGTCGGTGACATCGTGATCGCGGCGCGTCATTCCAACAGCCCGGTACATGCGGGGGACAAGGTCGCGGGAACGCGGGTTACGCCGCTCTTTATAGAAGAAACCAAGATTATCGAGGCGGAGAACATTGCGGGAGGGATGCCGCTCTTCACGCTGCTGCCCTATACGCTGAAAACCGCCGCCGTCATCGTAACCGGCAACGAGGTGGCAAGCGGCAAAGTCAAAGACGCTTTTATCCCCCTTGTCGCGGAGAAGCTGGCGCGCTACGGCATCACCGTCATATTCCAAACCATCGTGGGTGACGGTGTTGACCGAATCGGGACGGCTATTGCCGAGGCGCGCGGCGCAAGACCCGGCATCATTTTCTGTACCGGCGGCATGAGCGTTGACCCGGACGACAACACGCCCGGCGCGATCCGGCAGAGCGGCGCGAACATCGTTACCTACGGGGCGCCCCTCCTTCCGGGAGCCATGTTTCTTCTGGGCTATTACGGCGACGGCGTTCCAGTCTGCGGTCTTCCCGGCGGCGCGATTTACAAGCGGAAAAGAGGCGGTGTTCTCGACATCGTTCTCCCCCGGATCGCGGCGGGTGTCCGCATAACCAAACAGGATTTCGTGCTGATGGGCGAAGGCGGCTACTGCCTGGGTTGCCCCGAATGCCGCTACCCGGTTTGCCCCTACGGAAAGTAGCGTGTGCGGATCAGCAATTCCGATTTTGGGGAGATTCAGGACTTGATATAGTTTAGAGCTTTTACCAAGAAAATATAAAGGAGGAAAGCCTTCCCCCTCGCTCCACGCCCTCCGCTACCCCCTTCTGCGGGCGAGTGCCCCCGCAATCCCCCCCCCCCCTCCATCCCCCTGCTCCCAAAAAAAAGCTCTACCCCCCTTTTTAGGGAATTGAAAATGGAACCCGTTCCAAAACCCCGCGATGCGGTGTGGGCAGACTTCTCTTGGGGCCATCTGTGGCCGAGAGCGTCGAGGCTTGCTGGAATCTCCTTTAGTCCGTGATCCGGGGTGGTTAGCCGGGCGAGGGCGCGGGTTTGGCGGCGTTTCGGGCCGAAAACCGGGTCGTTATCGTCATCCCGGGCGACCTAAGGCTGTCCCACGTCAAAGTGTAGGCCACCGCCCCCGCTACCGGCGCGTTTGCCGATTTGTCTATAGCCGTCCAGTCTGCCTCTTCCGCCCACTCAGGCGGCTCCCCGTCCAAGATCTCCGACTCGTACCGCTCCCCCCACACGTGCCCTCTCCGTCCCACAATTATGTTGAACCGCAGGGAAAACGTTTGTTTCAGCAGCTGCATTATCAGCGGCAGTTGCAAGCCGTCTTCGGGTTTAATGTAGAACGTGAGCCATGCCCCCTCAAGCCTGAGCCCGCGCATCTCGAAGGGATGACGCTTTTTAATCTCGCGGAGCACACGGTGGAGCAGCACTTTCGCCCACGACAATTGGAATAAGGGCTCGCCGATATTGAC
>JAIRNN010000321.1 GCA_031257995.1 Spirochaetaceae bacterium
GAAACACAAGCCCGCTATCAAACAAAAAGTTTAAATCTTGTACATCATTATTCAAAAGATATGCCGATGATATATTGACAGGTATTAAAAAATGCTTGTTAATCCGAATAAAACTTCCAACCGTTGCGGTCAAGACTGACGACAGCAACGGAGATTCATAACGAGCATAAACATCATCATTTTTATCATACGCGCCTAACGCATTACCATAGCAAGACAGGTAAAACGGAATATTCTGACCATCATAAAGCATGTTCATATATTCAGCCATTTCATCTTGAAAAAAGGCCATCACGTCGGTGCTCTGGGAAGTATATCTAAAGTCAAACCCAAATGCGGCATTTACTTGACCGAGAACCATTAAGAATAACACCAATAATTTCTTGCAAAACATTATCATTTTCTCCTTGAAATATACACCAAACTTGCGAGCCGCAAGACGCCAAGGATACAGTTGTTAAATAAATATGTCAATACGTACGCAAGGCCAGCAATTCCGATTTCAAAATGAAAATCAGCGTCAACTTTTACCGCAAAAGACAATTTTAGGCAACGCAAGCGATTGAAACATGATGGGATGAGGGCGGGGCATCCAAAGGATGCCTTCGGGGGGTATCCCCCGAAGAGGGGGTAGCGTAAGACCCTAAGCCCGCTTGCGGGCGGCGGACTGGAAATGAGGGGGAGACTTCCCACACCTTGTTTAATATTTTCTTGATAGAATCACTGCTAAAACTATGCCAAATCCTCAATTTTTCCGAAATCGGAATTGCTGACGCAAGGCTCCGCGTCAAAATATAACGATGTCAAAACGCGGACGGCCTTGCTGAACAAAAGCGGGTATTACCGCAGAATCAGCGAAAGAATAAACACCCCCGCCATAGCGCAGAGACCTTCGACCAGGGTGGCGGCGGTTTGGGTCTTGTAACCCTTCTCCGGCGTCATGCCTCCGAAGTTGGTGACTACCCAGAAGTAGGAATCGTTGGCGTGGGCGACTGTCATAGCTCCGGTAGCGATGGACATTACCGCCAGGGCAGTCCGGGCCGGGGAATCCAAGCCTAACGTTCCTAGAAGAGGCGCGACGATACCAGCGGTGGTAACCAAGGCTACCGTGGAGTATCCTTGCGCGGTCTTGAGAATCGCCGACAGGATGAACGGGAAGAAAATCCCGATAGTGGCGATGGACTTGGCGTTGGCGGTGATAAAGGCTACGATGCTGGTGGAAGCGATAACCCGGCCCAAGACACCGCCCGCAGCGGTGATAAACAGAATGGGGCCCACGATTTTCAGCGTATCGTTGGTTATCTCATAGAACTTATCCAACTTGTTGACCGCCGCAATCTGCCAGACCGCGAAGAGAACCCCTACCGCCAGGGCGATGATGGGAGTCCCCAAGAAGCTGAAAAGCTGTAGGGCAACGCCGGTCCATTTTGCCATGGAGGCAATGGAACCCAGGGCCATGAGAATGATGGGGACAACGATAGGCGCCAGGGAGAGTCCGCCGTTATTGGATGTCCCGTAGTCGCACTCCGGCTTCAAGCGATAGGAGCGCGTCCCGGAAATCGGGGGCGAGGATGCAGGGGCTTCCTTTGGATCCGGCTTAACAGAATAAGCGGCGTATCCCCCTTCGGGGGAATGGCGGCTTCCTTGCCCCGCAGAGCACCCATTTACCGCGCCCGAAATTCAGGGCCTGCAAACCCGGACAGACTACAGACCCAGACTTTACAGCTACAGACCTCTGATCCTGTTAGCCCCGATGCGGTATCTCTCGTTACATCTCCCCAGCATGGGGGCACCGCCGCGCCATCACATCACGCCGTCCCCAAGGAACGCGGGGCCCCCTGTGGGACTATTCCACCCAGCCTTGCAGCGTTTTGTGCGCTGTCTTGAGTGTTTCGATGACGTTGATCTTCTGGGGACACTTCTCCTCGCACTGACCGCACTCGACACACTGGGAAGCGTCGGTTTGGGCCTTGACCGCGAAGGAGTAACCCCGGCGGGGCTGGTCAAAGTTCTCGAAACTCGCGCCGTCGTTGTAGAGGGAAAAGGTGTTCGGAATGTCGACGTTGTTGGGACAGGGCATACAGTACCGGCAGCCCGTACAGGGAATCGAGCGGAGCGCAGTGTAATGGTCGCGCACACGGGAGAGGAGGTCTTTGTCCGCAACTGAAAGACAGCCGGGCTTCGCGTCGTCCGCCGAGAAAAGGCGGATGTTGTCCTTGATCTGTTCCAGCGTGGACATCCCGGAGAGGATGCAGCTCACTTCGGGATAGTCGAGGAGGTGGCGGAACGCCCAGTCGGCGGCACTTCGCTTCACCGGATAGGCATCGTAAATCGCCTTGACCGAGGGAGGAGGCGTGGCAAGGCCGCCGCCGCGTAACGGCTCCATGATCACACAGGCGCAGCCCTTTTTGCCGCAACGCTTGATCGCCCGTTCGGTGGCCTGAGCCTCGATGTCCATGAAGTTCTGCTGAATCTGGGCCATATCCCAGTCATAATGGTCCAGAATATCAACAAAACACTGCTCGTTGCCGTGGTAGGAGAACCCAATCGCCCCGATTAAGCCCTCGCTCTTGAATTTTTCCCATTCGCCGATGAGATTCCGCCGCTTGACCTCCTCCCAAGACGCACCGGGGTTGATGTTGTGGATGAGATACACGTCGATATAGTCCGTCCGCAACTTTTTTAGCGTGTTTTCGAGGTTTTTACGAATATCCGCCTGCGCCGGCATCGCGAAAAGGGGCTGCTTGGTAACGATTTTGACCCTTTTTCGCCGCTCCCCCTCAAGCGCCTCGCCGACGATACTCTCGCTCATCGTGCGGTGATACCCGTAGGCCGTATCGAAGTAGTTCACGCCGTTGTCCGCCGCATAACGGATCATCTCAAACGCCTTCTTCCGGTCGACCTCCGCATTGCCGCCGTCGATGATCATCGGCAGCCGCATACACCCCATCCCGAGCGCGGACACCTTAAACCCCAATTTCCCATAGTCACGATACTGCATTGTCAAAAACCCTCCGATGTAATTTGGTAAATAGGATACTAAAAGAAGTAAAGAAAGTCTACTGCGCATTGCGCGCGAGGCAACTCCGGTTTCAACAAGCCTGTTCTTGTCCAAACGGCGCGTTTGTGGTATCCTGCAGGTCATGGTAAGGATGCCGTTGAAAAAAGTCGGTATGATCGTTCTCTTGATGTTTTTGACGTTCACCGCTTTTTATGCGGAGGCTTTTGTTTTCACGAATATCGAACACGAGCATGACCATGACGGAACGGGCGGTTGTTGTTCCCTTTGTTCTGAAATAGAGCAAGTTCTCATGTTGCTTGAGGGCTTTGGGCGGATGGTGTGCGCCGTCTTTGCCGCTTGGGGTATTATCTATGGTGCAAAACGTGCTTCGGGGGCGGCGGCGGTTTATCGTGCCGTGCCGACATTGCTTGCCTTAAAGGTGCGCCTCAATCCCTGATAATCCCTGCGCAACGCTTTCCCCTTGAATACGGCCTCGCCGGCATGGTTTTATGATGAGGCGGGCTAAGAAGCTCCCTGTTTTTTACCGAGAGGCTGTTCCAAAACAGATTCGGGGGGTTCTCCCTTGGGGGGAATGGATAATGGATAATTGAAAATGGATAATGATCAAGGCTTGGAGGCCGCTCGTTTCCTTTTTATATGTCCGCTTTCCATTTTCACTTCCCCGTAGGGGACAGATGGGGTTTTAGGGGCGGGCCCCTAGGAGAGGGGGTAGTGTAAGCCCAAACGGAGGGAGGTGTGGACGCGCTGAAAGTGCGGACATCCCGACCGGAGAGCGGGCTGGAGCGAGGGGGAGACTTCCCCCCTTTTTGTATCTTATCTTTTTATCAAAGAATTTTGGAACATGCAATTTTTTTACACAGGAGTAATTTTATGAAACGAGTATATATTGCCGCGGTGCTGGTGTGCGTGTGCGCGGCGGTTTTTGCGGGCGGGAAGAAGGCTGCGCCCGAAGCGGGTAAGTTGACGGTGCAGGCGACGATTTTCGCGCCCTACGATTTTGCGCGCGCGGTGGCCGGGGACAGGATCAATCTGTCTATGCTGCTGCCGCCCGGCGCGGAGAGTCATTCGTTTGAGCCGACGCCCCGCGACATCATCAACATTCAAAACAGCGGCGTGTTCATCTATATCGGCGGCGAATCGGACGCTTGGGTGGACCGGATCTTGGATACGCTTGAGACGCGCGACATAAAGATCGTGCGGCTTATGGACGTGGTTGACGTTGTGGAGGAGGAGATTGTCGAGGGGATGCAGGACGAGGAAGAAGAGGAAGCTGCCGCCGCGTTGGAGGCGATCGGGGCGGCCGGCGAGGAGCCTGAATATGACGAGCATATCTGGACATCTCCCCAAAACGCTGTCCGCATGGTCAACGCGATAACCGACGCGCTTTGTGAAAAGGACGCGGCGAACGCGCCATACTATCGGCAGAACCGGGACGCTTATATTGCAAAACTGAACGGGCTTGATGCGGCGTTTCAGTCGGTGGTGGATGCGGCGAAGCGGAGGACTATCGTTTTTGGCGACCGGTTCCCCTTTCGGTATTTTGCCGACAGATACGGGCTCTCCTACTTTGCCGCTTTTCCCGGTTGTTCCACCGAGACGGAGCCCAGCGCGGCGACCGTTGCCTTCTTGATTGACAAGATCAAGGCGGAGAAGATTCCGGTCGTGTTCCACATCGAGCTTTCCAACGAGCGCATGGCCGACACGATCGCGGAGGAGACCGGGGCAAAAAAGCGCCTGCTCCACGCCGCCCACAACATAAGCAAGCGGGATTTTGATCGCGGCGCGACGTATCTGGAACTGATGACCGCCAATGTAGACACTCTGAGGGAGGCGTTACAGTAAAGGCTTAGTCACGGGATTTTATCACGGGGAACCACAGATTGCGAACTGAAGTTTGACGCGGATGGGACGGATGTACACAGATTTTTCACAGCGGATGCTACGTCATTTGCGTGACTTTGTACTTATCCGCGCAATCTGCGGTTTCTGTGACTGAGCCATCTGTGGTTAAACGTGTTTCCAAAAAAAGACCGGGGTGGAGACGGCTTAGGCAACCAAGGAGGTACATCGTGCATGAGAAAGAGAGAATTTAGCAGAATGCGTGGTGCCATGAATCCGTCTCCGTCCCGGTACCTATATATATGCGGTTGAGTCGCCGTTTTGCTTTAATTTGAGGCCAAGAAATTGATAAAAACCATCTTTTTTTTCAAATTTTTTCAAAACTGACGAATTTTACTGGATTTGATCACGGGGAACCGCAGATTTTTCACACTGGGCGCCGCTTCATCTGTGGTTTTTGTGGTTCCGGTGATTGAGTCCTGTGATCCAAAATGGAAGCGTTGCGAGAGACTTCCCTCCCTTATTTTATCCCTCTTGACAAAAAAATTTGAACCTTCTATTTTGTATGATACTTAGA
The DNA here is from genome assembly GCA_031257995.1 of Spirochaetaceae bacterium. Classification (GTDB taxonomy): domain Bacteria; phylum Spirochaetota; class Spirochaetia; order Treponematales; family Breznakiellaceae; genus JAIRNN01. The sequence goes on from JAIRNN010000321.1 coordinate 5,439, forward strand.
AAATCTATATTGTTTATAGGGTATAACTTTAGAGGAGGTTCTATGAGCAAGTTTTGTGTTTTATCGGGTTTGACGGTTGCCTTCGTGACGTTTATGCTGACCGGGCGCAAGGGCAGGGCGTAGGCAGGATGCGGGAGGGTTTCATGATACGGTCGTGGAGGCCGCGAGGCCGGTCGTGATTTTGTTATCAAGACGCGAAGGACGCTCTATGAACGCGCGGAACTCTCAGGCAGTGCGTTTGAAACGACCCGCTTCATTAAGAAAACGCTTGAAGAATGGTTTATTCCCTACACGGGAATCGAAGATAGCGGCATTATCGCCTTCTTGACCGGAAAAAAGGAGAAGGGGGACGAGATGGTCCGTACGATCGTTCTCCGGGCCGATGTTGACGCGCTTCCCATCGTGGAAAACGAGCAAAACCTCGTGCGGAAGCGTGATTGTATTTCGCAAAACAGGGGTGTGATGCACGCTTGCGGACATGACGCTCACACCGCTGTCTTGCTTTCCGCGTCCAAGATTCTTTTCGGGTTGCGGGAGGAGATCGACGGCAAAATCCTCGCCGTCTTTGAGCGCGGCGAGGAAAGGCTGGGCCTCCTTGCCAATATTATCGCGTGGTTTGAGAAAGAGGGCATCCGGTTGGACGGCGCTCACGCGATCCACATCCGGCCCGACCTCCCTTCGGGGAAGATCGCCGTTTTGGAGGGGCCTGTCTTCGCAAGCCTGTTTTTTTTTCGACATCATCCTCAAGGGAGAGGGTGGACACGGTTTCCGGCCCGACCTCGCGAACAGCCCGCTTGATTGCTTTGTCCATTTCTACAATGCGCTGAAATCGTTGCGGGAACGCTACATCTCGCCGTTTGAACCGCTTACGACGAACATCGGGGTCGTCAATTACGGCACATTGAGCAACGTCATCTCAGGCAACCTGCACTTCACCGGCTCGGCCCGCCTTTACCATGAGGAAAAGACAGCGAAGTTTGCGGCGGAACTGGACAACCTGCTCGACCACATAACCGCCGGCTTCCATTGCACCTATCAAAAGAACCGGTTCGGCGCCTCTCCGAATCCGACCATCAATGAAAAGGGCATGGCGCGGACGGGGCAAAGGGCCGTGCGCCGATATCTGGGCGACGGTTATCTGGTCGACACTTACGAGCCAATGATGTGTTCCGATGACTTCGCGTTTTTCGGCAAGGTCTGCCCCACCTTGATGGTTCATCTGGATGGTTCATCTGGGGATCGGCAACCCGGAAAAGGGGTCAGGCGGCGAGCTTCATTCCGGCAGGTTTGACATTGATGAGGACGCGCTTCCCCTCGGTGTCGCGGAGACGGCGGCCTTCGCGTTTCCGTTTTTTGAAGATGTGCGCGAAGATGACGAGGCGGTTCCTCTCTCGGATCATTCCGGCAGGGGACTACACGATATGAGGCGCGGGCTTCCCCCTTAGGGGAATAGATAATTGAGGCTGTTTCAAAACCCCATGCAAACCTTGGACTACCCGTATCTACCGCCAGCCCTCAGTTGAATTTAGCCGCTAAGGTACCCAATGCCGCGCTCAAAACATTGAGGGCGTTCAATTACACAACACGGCGCGGCGCCAATAAAGGCCCCGCCTTTTTATTCAAGCATCAGCGCCACAGTACTAAGGCGCAGAAGGTTTTTACCGGCAAATTCGCGTTTTACCGTCAATTTATCTGTTTTGCAAGTGTTTACTAGTGCCTGTAAAGCCGGTGGGCTATCAAACCGGCAAACGCCATCCTTATTCGCCTCAGCGGTTTACTAACCGCCTTCGCGGTTAATTCCTTCTGCTTTGCAACTGACAGAAACACCCCAATATAAATGAGTTTTGAAACAGCCTCAATTGAAAATGGATAATGGCGGGGTCTTAGGGACGGGCCCCTAGGAGAGGGGGCAGCGTAGGGCGTAGACCGAAGCGAGGAGGAGGCGAAGACGACCGGAGTGCGTGTCCGGAGCGGAGGGGAAGTCTCCTACTGTCAACAAGTTAAGCAAAAAAACAAAAGGGACACAGATTTCATAGATTGCACAGATTTTTTGTTTGAAAACCTTTCTTCAATCTGTGAAATCTGCGTAATCTG
>JAIRNN010000325.1 GCA_031257995.1 Spirochaetaceae bacterium
ATTGACGATGTGTGCGGGATGCTGTTTGCGATGAACGGCGGGTTTGCCTCTGTTGACTCAACCCTGAATTCAAACTTGCTTGCATTGTAGTAAATCAAGTCTATTTTGGACTATCACCAAGATTAAAGGTGATCCACAAAGTATGATGAGCCTTAAACGAAGCCATAGTTAATGTAAAAAAAAGCCATATCGAATGCTTTCCAGTGGTTGAATAATTTCTTGAAAAAGCAGCAGGCATCCGAAACGCCGCTGATCCTATGCCTCATCCGGCAGTTATTCCCTTCTATCCCTGCCGTGTACTCCTTCCCTGCCTCATACGCGTCATCCGCGAACGCCGATAAGAAGCTGTCCCAATTATCAGCCGCTATTTCTCCGCTCCCCCGGTGATACTCGCAGACAAGCCATATCTTATTCTTCTTTTCCTTCACATACGTCCAGAATTCGTCTGTCTCAAGGCTGTCATACTGAGAAAACCGGGGTTTTATCTTGTATTTGCCCAATTTGAGCGTCTTTAAGACTTTAGTGACGCCGATTTTTAACACGGCGTTGACATCCCGTATGCCGATTCCCCGGACAAGCATGATTTTTATCAGGCCGGTTATTCAGGAAAAGCATCCCCAGTAAGTTTTTTCATGGCCGCCGATAAACCGGCGTCCGCAGTCTTTACAGCGGTAATTTTGTTTGCGGCAGCTTTTTTTTCCGTTTCGGGTTATGTTGGGACTGTGGCAATGGGGGCGCTTGATTTCTATGGCGATCAACATGATTTCATAGTATTTCTTTGTGCCCCCGTTGTCATTACCCCTTTATCATAGATCACCACCCAAAGATTATCAAGCCTTGCGACAAAGAACTAAAGATACCTTACTCCAGACTTTTAGAATCCGCTTTGTTGCAGGAGGTAGTACAGCGGCCCTCCTGCCTCCCGGCACGCTGTCAAAGAGAATGGTTGCGGACGAGTCCTGTTCATAGCCCTATTCGTTGTCAATGCCTCGCTGTTCCCCGCGATAGAGGGAGACTTTTTCGGCGATATGTGGTAGACTGCATGTATGGCTGGGAAACACACGCATTGGGCCGACGAGGCTGCGGACAAGATTATTCGGGAAAAGGGCAAGAAGGATGTTTATACGTGCGCGTCGGGGATTACGCCGTCGGGGACGGTACACGTGGGGAACTTTCGCGAGATCATCTCGGTTGACCTTGTGGCACGGGCGTTGCGGAGCAAGGAAAAGAAGGTACGTTTCATCTATTCATGGGATGACTTTGACGTGTTTCGTAAGGTGCCGGCCAATATGCCGGATCCCGGGGCGCTTGAACGGTATTTGCGGTTTCCGATTACCGAGGTGCCTGACCCTTGGAGACGAGACGAGAGTTATGCGCGGCATCACGAGGTTGATGTTGAGCGGGTGTTGCCGGAGGTCGGGATATATCCTGAGTATCTTTACCAATCGCAAAAGTACCGGGCCTCGACTTATGCCGAGGGAATCAGGAAGGCGCTTGAAAAGCGGGACGCGCTCAAGGCGGCACTGGACAAGTTTCGGGACGAGGAGCACAAGATTGAGGGTGACTGGTGGCCGGTAGGCGTGTTTTGCGCGCAATGCCGCCATGACGAGACGGAGATCGCCGGGTGGGACGGCGCGTGGGCGCTTTCTTACCATTGTACCGCGTGCGGGCACAGGGAGACGGTAGACATCAGGACGGCGCGGGATGTGAAGCTGGGCTGGCGCGTTGACTGGCCGATGCGCTGGGCGTTTGAGAAGGTGGATTTTGAACCGGCGGGAAAGGACCACCACAGTCAGGGTGGCAGTTTTGACACGTCGCGCCTCGTCTGCAAGGAGGTCTACGACTATGACGCGCCGGTAACGTTCCGCTACGACTTCATCGGCATCAAGGGCAATCCGGGGAAGATGTCCAGTTCCAAGGGCGCGGTGGTTGACCTCCGCGATCTTCTCAAGGTCTACACGCCGGAGCTTGTCCGTTATCTTTTCGCCGGGACGAGGCCGAACACCGAGTTTACCATCTCCTTCGACCTTGACGTGATTAAAATCTACGAGGACTACGACAAGACGGAGCGTATCGCGTTCGGCCTTGAGAAGGCCAAGGACGAGGAAACGGCGGCGCGGGAGAAGCGGATCTACGAGCTTTCGCAGGTGGACGAGACCCCGTTTGAAGAGCGGCCCCTTCCTTATCAGGCACCCTTCCGTCATTTTTGTAACCTCATCCAGATCGCGGACGGCGATGCGCAGAAGGCGGTGGACGGGCTCCCCGGCATCAAGGACGAGCAGAAGCCGCGCCTTTTGGCACGGGGGAAACGCGCCCTCTACTGGCTCGACGAATGCGCCCCCGACGAGTTTCGCTTCCGTCTGCGCCCTGCCGGTGAGATCGCGGCGGATGTGCCGGAGACCGTGAAGCAAGCCATTGCCGCCCTCCGCGACAAGGTGGTTGCCCATATAGAAATGTTCCCCGACGACAAGACCTGCGCCCAGGCAGTCTACGATACCGCCGGAGAACTCGGCATAGAGGGCAAAGATCTCTTCCGTGCCGCCTACCAAGCCCTCATCGGCAAAGATCAGGGCCCGCGCCTCGCCAACTTCCTGCGCAGTATCGACCAGGAGCGGCTGCTGGGGATACTGGCGGGGTATTAGCGTGTTTTCCTAAAACGATTCCCCTTGCAACCGCCTCAATTTTCTCGAAACTCTCAACCGCGACCGATTCTGCCGCACAAACCGCGACAATATACGGGTCCAAGTTTTGAAAAAGCCGCATGTACGCCGCCGGTTGTTCGCGGCCGACCTCATATTGCTGGGAGAAAGGGGGAACGGAGAAAGAGAACACACTGAAAGTTTTTAACCCGATACCAAGCCTCTCGCCCTTCATTTTCGCAAAAGCCTCTTTCTGCGTCCATATCTCATAAAAACGCCGTAGTTCCGGCTTTTCGTTAAAATAGCGGAGCTCGTCTGGATGAAAAGCCTTTTTTGCAAGCGAAGAGAAGTTGCCGCCGCGCATATCCTCCGTGTTTTCAATATCAATCCCCACTTGCGCACGTGGGGAAACAACTGCCGCCGCATAATCCCCCGAATGGGCCATACTGAAAAAAGGCCCGCCTTCGACAAACGGCTTCCCCTTTTCGGTATACCGGATCATTTTCCCACCGGCGATATGCCGCATCAAAAGCCCGCCCGCAAGCGACCTGAGCGCGTCTTCTTCCTTGCGAAAAGCATCCAGCCTTTCCCGCCGTTCGTCATCAAGCAAAGCCGTCAACCGCGCCTTGTCCTTCTCAAGCGAATGAATGTTCATATAGTATATACGTTGCAAGAGCAGCCCGCCTTTCTCGTTATTCTACTCAAAAAACATAGGAAGGGGGAAGTCTCCTACTGTCAACAAGTTAAGCAAAAAAACAAAAGGGACACAGATTTCATAGATTGCACAGATTTTTTGTTTGAAAACCTTTCTTCAATCTGTGAAATCTGCGTAATCTG
>JAIRNN010000334.1 GCA_031257995.1 Spirochaetaceae bacterium
AGGTTTCGGATGAAGAGTTTGGAACTATTTCAATCGTTAAAATACCGCCATTTGAATCATGGAATTACAAAATTACACCAGCATAAATTGTCTATGTTATTATTTCACAGTTCCTAATGGTCAAAGTGAGGTTAAACCGTCCCAAATCGCGGTCCCCACAGCGGTGAACTGTGCCGGTTTGGCAAAATCCGCGCTTTCTTATCCGGCTTAAAAACGGCCGTTTTTTCGTCCTCTGCCGCCGTGGCTTGTATGCCTGCTTTTTCAGACAGAAGGCGAATAGCATGATTCCGGCTGTACCCGGTCAACTTGATGAACTGGTCAGGCATAACCGTTTTGCTTTTCTTGCCTGCCTTGCGGTACTCCCCTTTGATTTCCCGTGTTACCGCTTTTCTTTCATTTGTAACCCCATTTGGGCATCCTCCAGATACCCTTTATTTCAATTTGAGTTACATTTTCTTTCTGTCTCAAACCCAGCCTTTCGGTTGCATTTTCGATGTCTCACTGCGGGAGTGTGACTTTTTTGCGGAAACGGGCGATAATGAAGCATCGACGGATGGGTTGATGGAGATGGCTGCTGTCCTGCTAGACATTGTGCTAGTGGTATTGGGGAAATTGCCACTCCCCCTACCGTGTATCTCGGCATGGGAAACATCATAGTTTTTGTTGTTTGCAAGTATTTTTAATACCGTGTTTTTTGTCTTTCCTGTTTTTAAGGTTGAACAGACTAACGGATATGTGTGTCCGATTTTTTCGTTCCTCTTTTCAATATATATGTAGGTGCTTTCTTTGCCGTGCTTTGCATAAACCGTTGAACCGGCCCCTTTATATTTTATGTTTTTTATCGCAAAAGTATAGTTGCCGACAATATCCGGTATCATTTCTATATCGCTTTGTTTTATGGCGATTTGGCCGCGTGATTTTTCTGTTTTCTCATTTCCGTGTCGTTTATAGATATGACGGACTGATTGTGCTTTTTCTATATGCTTCATTCCGTCATGGTCAACCAATAGCAGGAACTCGTCATTGGATATCGTTTCCCCATCCTTGTGGTTTACCGTTTTTTTCTATGCGGTTCTTACAAAATCGTTGTATTTTTATGTTTTGCCGTTATCCATTCCTTCATTATCGGCCTCTCCAGACGTGTACAAGCAGATTTCCCGTGCAGGGTTGGAGCAAAGGCTTGTTACATTTATCTGCGGTATAGCATTCTTGGGTTCCACGCCGCATTGCAAAGATGACACAAACGCGCCCAACGTTTTGTGCGCGGCATCAAGTGTCCTTCTTATATTTTGGTAGTGAGCGAAAAACGTTGCTTGCCAATCAGATGGGAGAAGTCTCCCCCTCGCTACGGTCTTGTACCCTCCGCTACCCCCCTCTGCGGGGATTTCCCGCCCCCAAGGTGTCATGGACACCCCGCCCCCGGTAACAAAGACGGCTGAATAGTTATAGTGGAACAACTGTATAGTCAACATATTTCGCCCTTTACCTATATTTTTTAGTAGAGAAGCACTAACCACACAGGCTTTTTTATCTATTTCCTATAGGGGACTTCCCACAAGGCCGCAAAATGATTATATTTACAAGGGGAGATATAGTATGGAAGAAACACAAAGAATAGGCGAAGGACTCACCTTTGAGAAAGTCTGGGCGACAATTCAGGAAACGGGCAAGCAGGTCGCGGAGACATCCCGACGGCTGAGCGAACTCGGAGCAGAGACCGACCGGCGACTAGCGGAGACCTCTCAGGAGATCAAGGCGTTACAGGCGGGAACATCCAAGGAGATCAAGGCGTTGCAAGAGGGGACGTCTCAAGAGATCAAAGAGCTGTCGAAGAATGTTGGGGGGATCAACAATTCTTTTGGGAGATGGGCGGAGGAGATCATCTCCGCGAAACTCTGGGAAAAGTTCAAAGATCTGGGATACACTTTTACCCACGGTGGGTCGCAGAAGTACTGGCAGGGAAAACGGACGGTTTGCCAAGTGGATATGTTGCTGGAAAACGGGGACTATGCGATGCCGGTGGAGATCAAGTCGGTGCTGTCGAAACACGATGTGGACGAGCATCTGAAACGGCTGGAGAAAGTGCGGGAGGAACTTGACAAGCGCGGGGATCAGAGGAAACTGGTGGGCGCGGTTGCCGGGATGGTGGTGGAGGAAGACGTGCGGAAGTACGCGCAGGAGAGAGGACTGTATGTGCTGGTACAGTCCGGGGATTCGGTTGAAGTGGCGGGATTCGGAGGAGACCTTTCAGGCGCGGAAATGGTGAGAGGCCGGTGTCCCATTAAAGGCAAAAAAGGGGAAGAAGGGAGGATATATGACTAAATCGTTGGTGCCGCTTTTGGAACGCGGCGGAATCGTCTATAATGTCGAGGGAACGATCCCGGCAGAGACGATTCAGGATCTGATTGCCAGAATCAAGTTGCCGAATCATCTGGACAGTGCCGCTTTGTTCAAAGCCGTGCTTGAACGGGAAGACCTTCAGCCCACGTCGGCAGGCCACGGCATCGCGTTGCCCCATCCCCGCAACCCGCTCCTCGCCAATGAAGACGAGCAGTTTATCGCTATCGGTCTCACGAAACATCCGCTGAACTGGCGCGCTCTGGACGGGGAACCGGTGCGGGCCGTCATGCTGATCGTCTCGTCGAGTGCGCGCAGCCACCTCTACACGCTGTCCAAACTGCACTTTTTCTGTTCGCAACCGGATTTTTTGACGATGCTCTTTAACAAGGCCCGGAAAGAAGACGTTGAACGCTATGTGGCGGAAGCCGAAAAAGCATGGGAACAATAGCATTTTGACTCTGCCCAATACAAGTTATGAGGGGGGGAAGCCCTTCCGGGGAATGGAAAATGGAAAGTAGAAAATGATAATAATGAAATACGTAGTCTCTAAGCCTCGCCATTATCCATTTTCAATTATCCATTATCAATTTCCCCGAAGAGGGAAAGCGTGTTGTATCGCCGTGCTTGCTTTTATGTTCCGGACCGCATCGCTTTTTCCCGTTGACTTTGCCTCAATCCAACTGCAACCCGGCGATAACATCCCCCAAAAGGCGGCGGCGTTTGTGGCGGAGTTATCCGACGAAGATGCCCTTGCCCAAACTCTGATGTTCGGGTGGTCGGGCGCGCCGCCTTCCCCCTACCTTTTGGAGTGGATCCAGAAACGTGGCATCGGAGGCGTGAAAGTGTTCGGCTGGAATACCCCGCTCCCTGATAACCCGACGGCAGCAGACCAACTGCAAACCACGATCACCCTGGCTGAAACTATCGGGGTCTACCAGAAATCGGCCCTCGCTCGTCCGCTCAAGATTCCCCTCCTTGTCGCCACCGACCAAGAGGGCGGCATAATCCGCCATGTTAAGGGTGTAACAAGCCTTACGCCCGGTAATATGGCCTTGGGCGCGTCAGGACGGCCTCGCGATGCCTACCTTCAGGGCTACTATCTGGGACGCGAGATGGCCGCGCTGGGGATCAATATGAACTTTGCCCCAACCGTTGATGTGCTGACTGATACCCGGTCTACGCTCATCGGCACCCGTGCCTTTGGCGACAACCCGGTTTATGCGGGCATCCTCGGCGCGGCCTACGCCCAGGGGTTGCACGATGCGGGTGTTATCGCCACAGCAAAACATTTTCCAGGACACGGCGACACGGCACTTGATTCCCACGGCGTACTTCCCCGAATCGACGTAGAGATGGACGTGCTCTGGGAACGCGAGCTCGTCCCCTACCGGATTCTTGCGAAAGAGGGAGTCGGCGCGATCATGAGCGGCCACATAGCCTTCCCGAAAACCCATGCAGGAAACAGGCCCGCGTCTCTTTCCCGTTATTTTCTCACGGATATACTGCGAGACGAAATCGGCTACAAGGGCCTTGTAGTAACCGACGATATCTCGATGAACGGCGCGACGTTCGCGGCGGGCAGTCAGTGGCGGGCGGCGTTTGAGGCACTGGATGCGGGCAACGACCTTATCATGTCTTCCGGAAACCCCGCGCTTGACGGCCCGCTCTGGGGGAACCTGCTCGCGGAAATGCGCCGTTCCGAATCGTTCAACAAGCGGGTACGCGAGGCGGCAACGCGCGTCATCGTCGCCAAGCTCGAATACTTGAAGGGTCCCAACGCGCCGCCCTTTATCCCCGACACCCGCGAGATACGTGACCGTATTCCCGATGCCGGAGCGGCTGACTTTTACCGGGATCTCGCGTCCCGTGCGGCGACTATCATAATAGAAAAAGAGAGCGGCGTGTTCCCGCTTACCCCGGAAACGGCGGGTAATGTCCTCCTTACCGGGCCGGACCTCGAATTTTTCAGTGTGGGAAAAAAAGCCTTCCCCAACGCGAAATCAATCTGGGCGGCCCCCGAATTTCGAAGCGATTTTCTCGCGATGGCCCAAAACGCCGACACCATTATTTTTTGTCTCCGCGATGCCCAAGGTTCCGCCCTGCTTCGCGCCGCGCGTTATCTCGGCAAGAAGATCTTCGTTCTCTCCGTGCTCAACCCCGCCTATCTGGAAGGCTTAGACTGGATAGACGGGGCGGTCGCCGTCTACTCCGATTATGCGGAATCTTTTTTGGCGGGTTTTTCGGCCATCACCGGTCATATCGAAGCCGAAGGGAAGCTGCCGCTCAAACTGGATCTCAACTGAGGGGCGAAACGCCGGATTGATCCCGATAGGACATTTCCCATCTCCATCTCAACAGCAATTCCGATTTCAAAATGAAAATGCGCCGCTAAAACCATAGAGTCTGTTTCAAAACCCCTTGAAAAGATAAAAAAAGGAGGGGGAAGTCTCCCCCATGCTCCGGTCTTGCGCCCTCCGCTACCCCTTCTACGGGGTACCTAATGCTTCGCGTGAAACGTTGAGCGCGTTTCTACCATTCCTGCGGCACGGCGCCCATGCATGATTTAAGGTAAATAAACGCAACAGGGCCCCGGGCCGCCCCCGAAGGTGTCATAGACACTCCGCCCCCGGCGTAACGTTTGGCTTGATCTTATGCGGGTTTTGAAACAGGTTCTATAGTTCAATCCTGAAATTTTCCGAAATCGGAATTGCGGCCATCTCAAAAAACGGCCTTGACATTTAGTCTAAACTTGCGTTTAATGTTTTTATGAGAATGTTGCCTGAAAAAATATTGACTTACTTTTTGTTTTTTAGCATTATGGCGTTTGCGGGCTGGATTATTGAAACAGCATACCGGTCCTGTTGTGAAAAGAAATTCGTGAACGCGGGTTTTTTATCCGGACCTTTTCTTCCAATTTATGGATTTGGAGCGGTCATTATAACAAGCATAAATAGAGAAGTTCAACAGTTTCCCCAAATAATTTCATGGATTATCACGCTTTTATCGCCGACAATCTTGGAATATTTTGGATCATGGATTTTGGAAAAAATGTTTAAACTGAAATTATGGGATTACAGTAAGGAACGGTTGAATCTGAACGGAAGAATATGTTTAAAGTTTTCTGTAATTTGGACTTTTCTCGCGATGACACATATTTTAATAATTCAGCCGCGCATTTTCAAGAAAATAATGATACTGGGATCGTATTATTCTCATTTTGTCGCAGGCGGTTTGGTTACTTATTTTATGCTTGACCTTAATCATTCCGTCCGATCAATAATAAATTTCAAGGATTTCCAGAACAACATTTCAAAACTTGTCGAAAAAGGCAAGAAATTTACGCCTGCCTTTGATTTCAATTCCGAAAGTGAAATAATAAACAGAAAGCTGCCCAACGAAATACGCCGTTTGTTAAAACCGCTTAACGCGTTTCCCCATTTAAGAAAGAATTTCAGAGAAAAATCTTTCGTGTTTCCCAAGTGGATCAATGAATTGCTGGAAAAGCGGTTCAAGAAATAGCGGTGGCTGCAAGTTCTTCACCAAGCGTTCCCGCTCTTGTATTATGCTCTCGGAATTCCTGATTAGAGTTGTTTAGAAACCTCAAGTTTTCCGAGCCAAACATAGTTTAACTTCCGCTAAAAAATGCGGTGTTGTAAGGCTTCGCCTGAAAAACCGCAAGACTTGGTACGGACCCAGTCCGTAATGGACTTTAGTCCGCGACAACCAACCGGGTTGTTGAACAAGTCTATTAATGTTCCGCTCTCGGCCAAGTTCCTCTGCAAGTCTTCCAATTGTTAGTAAAGGACGAAATATGTTGACTATATAATTGTTCTGCTATAACTATTCAGCCGTCTTTGCTCCCGGGGGTGTTGCGGGGGCGGTAACGTCCCACAGAGGGGGTAGCGGACGACCAAACGGAGGGGAGGCGTGTACATATCGACCGGAGAGCGGACAGGAGTAAGGTGAGACAGGGCTTGTTATATTTATCTGTGGTGGAGCATTTTTTGGGCCCCACACCGTGTTGCGGAAATGGTAAAAACGCGCTCAACGTTTTGCGCGCGGCAATGGGTGTCCCCCTGCCAACAAGTTAAGTAAACAAAAGGTCCACAGATTACACAGATTTTTTACTTCAAACCGCTTTTTTAATCCGTGTAATCTGCGGACAAATTCTCAAGTTGTTGACAGTGGAGAGGCTTCCCCCTCATAATGATAACGTACAAAGGACAAATTGATGAAAAGCATGACCGGCTATGCCTGTGTGGAAAAAACCGTGAAAAACAATGCGGTGTCTGTCGAGATAAAGGGGTATAATAACCGTTTTCTCGAAACGATTGTGTATCTTCCTCCGACAATGAATGCGGTGGAAAGCCGTGTGCGAAAGGCGATCGCTGAGAAATGCGGCCGCGGGAAAATCGAAGTGTATATCAGACTAAAAGGGCGGAGCGGGGTGCGGCTGCCGTCGGTAAACAGGGACGCGGTGAAGGCGTATATGACGCTGTTTGAAACGCTGGTGGAGATGACGGGGTCGGATGAGAAAGCGGCGGTACGCGATTTGATCACGGCGGAAGGCATCTTGGAGGAAAATACGGAGGTTTTTACCGACGCAAAAGCATGGGAAATAATCAGGGAACCGCTTCAATCGGCGCTTATGTTGTTTGATATGGAACGGAAACGGGAGGGGAAAAATACCCAAAAAAACATTCTTGCTTTCTTGGCAGATCTTGAACAGAGCGAGCGGAGAATAAAAGAGATCGCGCCGAAAGAGGAAACCCAGTTAAAAACGATGGTGCAAAAAAAGTTTGCGGAAATAACGGGCGGACTGGCGATTGGCGATAATCGTCTGCTCGGTGAGGCCGCGTTGCTGGTTATGAAGTACACGATTTCCGAGGAGTTGGCGCGGCTAGAGTCTCATTTCGCCGAGTTTTGGGCGGACACGAAAAGCACTGAAAGTCTCGGCAAGAAACTTGATTTTTACTGTCAGGAAATGGGCCGCGAGGTGAATACGATTGGCGCTAAATCACAGTCGGTAGAGATTGTCCGGGAAGTCGTCTCGATGAAGGAGAGTCTTGAAAATATTCGCGAGCAGTTGCGAAACGTCGAATGAGGAATATGAATGTCGGATAAAAACGGCGAACGAACGGCGAATGAAAAACGAGGGATGTCACATGGAGAACAGTGAACGTCAAACGGGAAATCAAAAGGTAAAGATCGCTATTTCCGGAAAGTCGGGCTGCGGCAACACGAGTGTTGGGGAATCGCTTGCCGCGAAACTGGGGCTCACTTTTATCAACTGGACGTTCAGGAATTTGGCCGAGCAGCGGGGGATTCCTTTTGAAAAGGCCCTTGAGCTGGCGCAGGCGGACTACGGCTGGGATCGGGAAGTCGACGCGCGTCAGGTGGAGCTTGCGCGGGAGGCGGACGGATGTGTGCTATCCAGCAGACTTGCCATCTGGATGCTCAAAGACGCGGACGTGAAGGTGTATCTTCGCGCTAGTCCCGCCGTGCGCGCGGCCCGGATCGTCAAACGGGAAGGCGGCGATTTGGCGGAAAAGGCGCGGTTCACCGAAACCCGCGACCGACATGACCACGACCGGTATCTTGTCCTCTACAACATCGACAACGACCGCTATGATTTTGCCGATCTGATCATCGAGACGGACAACCTCGGCATCAACGAAGTGGTTGATAGGATCATAGGATATGTTCAATAACCAGTTAAGTGGGGGGACACCCAATGCCACACGCGAAACATTGAGCGTGTTTTGGCATTTCTGCGGTACGGTGTGGGGCCCAAAAATGCTCCGCCACAAAGAAATGCAACAGGCCCCGTCTCTCCCTCGCTCCAGCCCGCTCTCCGGTCGAAAGGCCTGCGCCTACGGCGCGTCCACACCTCCCTCCGTTTGGTCTTCCGCTACCCCTCTACGGGGTGCCCCGCCGGGGGATTGGCCCCCCCGAACCCCCGCAATGTCCCAAAGTTTTGGAAATGGTTCGAATAAAAGGATGTGTTGTATGAAAAAGCAGTGTTTTGTGTTTTGTTTTGTATTTTTGTCGGTTGCCGTTTTTTCTCAAAACGCCGCCCAAAACGAAAGGTTTCCCCGTTTAACGCCGGATCCTAAGGCGGCCCTATACGGCGACATCCAAAACCATTCGTGGAGAGAGCTGGCGGAAATCGCGCTCTGGGCATCGGGTGTCGATCCTTATGCGGCGGTGACGGTGAACAAGGAAAAGACCACCTACATGGCGGTGCTTGACTCGCTTGCGGAAGCGTTGTCCGTTGCCACCGGGGAAAGCAGCGATGCGGAGAAGGCCGAACTCGTGCTCCAATTTATGTACGAGAAAACGCTGAAGCGGTATTCGCTCAACCAGACCCAGCTTGACGTGCTGCTCTCTTCGGGGACATACAACTGTGTCTCGTCCGCCGTGTTCTATCTCATTCTGGGAAAGAGCATCGGTCTTGACGTGAAGGGGGTTGTCACCCGCGACCATGCGTTTGCCACAGTCGAATCGGAGGGCGCGTTAATCGATGTTGAGACGACAAACAAATTCGGCTTCAACCCCGGCAACAAGAAGGAGTTTACCGATGATTTCGGGAAAACGACCGGGTTCGCCTATGTGCCGCCGGGAAACTACCGGAACCGCGCCCAGATAAGCCCGATCGAGCTTGTTTCGCTCATTATGGGCAACAGGATATCCATGCTTGAGTCCCGCAAGAGGTTTGCCGACGCGCTTCCGATTGCCGTCGACCGCGCGGCGTTGCTTGCGAAACGGGAGTCCCCGGTTGATTCCCCGCTCTTTTCCGACCCGGCAGCCGACCGGATGGACCGGGTTTTCAATGTCGCGGGCAGCCTCCTCAACAGCCGCAAAGAGGAGGATGTGCTTGCCTTCGCCGATTACGCGATGCCGGTGTACCCCGATGACGCGCGATGGGAGGAGGTGCAGTACAGCGCGGTCAACAACATCATCGCAAAGTACCTGCGCTCAAACAAGGTTGCCGACGCAAAGACCGTGCTCGCAGAAAACAGGGGCCGCTACAGCAAAGAACAGTACGACAAACTGGCCGCGATCGTCGCCCAAGCCGTGGCGGTGGGTTACCACAACCAGTTCGCTGCGCTTTTCAACCGGCAGCAGTACGAAGACGCGAAGGCCGTCCTCGACCTCGCGCTAGAGGCGTTCCCCGACGACCGGCAGTTAAACCGCGACATGGAGGCGGTCAACAAGGCGATGAACGGATAAGAGGAAATGAATCACGGCTAATTTTTATCACAATGAACCGCGAATGGTGCCAAATGGCAACGCAGATGAGACAGTTGGAGAGGTCCGCGGATTGGCGCGGATCAAGAGAGGCCCGGCGTGAAGAATCTGTGTGTATCCGTGTAGTCTGCATCGCCGTATGGCACCATCTGCGGTCAAACGTGATTCAGTCCAGTGTTGGAATTAAAGCGAATAGGAGTTAAAGGATGAAGAAACGAATACGCTACGCGGTGCTGGTTTTCATTGCGGCACTGGCTCTGGCCGGGTGTTCAAAGAAGGTGGCTGCGAGCGCGGCCAACGGCGGGACAGTTAGTGCTGAGTCCTCGGCGGATTATGATGCCGGAACCATGCCGCTCGTCTCCGTAGGCCGGAAGCTGGTCTATAGCGCGACGCTTTCTATTCGGGTCGGTGCTTTTGAGGAGGCGGAACGGCGTGTCAACGAGTTGTTTACTCGTTACCAAGCCTACTCGTCCCGGACAAGCGCGAGCGAGACTTCGCGGGATTGGACGATCCGTGTCCCTGCCGCCTCGTACCGGGACGCGCTTCGGGAATTTGCCGGTATCGGCAGGGTAACAAGGCGGTCGGAAGAGGCCGACGATGTAACCCTGCGGTTTTATGACTTGGAAGGCCGCCTCAACACGAAACGCGAGCTGTTAAAAACGTTTCGGTCTTACTTGACCAAGGCGAATACTATGGAAGAAATGCTTGGGGTCGAGGAGCGTATCGCGGATCTCGAAGACGAGATCGACCGGCTTGGCGGGGATTTTGCGGCCTTAAACAACCAGATCGACTACGCGACCATCAGGGTGACGTTGTGGAACGTGGACACACCGATACGCGATACGCTGGGCGAGCGGTTACGGGAACTTTTCGGTTCTTTTGGGGTGTTCCTGCGCGGCGGCGCGGTGGTTCTCGTCGGCGTTGTGGTGTACGGCATTCCTGTCGTCATCATTCTCGCGGCTCTTTTCTGGCTTCTCTTCGGCAAAGTCGGGCTCCTTCGCAAACTGTGGCATCTCATAGCCGGGGGAAGAAAGTAAACGCGGCATAAACGCAGTATGGACTTTGACGTTATCGTAATCGGCGGCGGGCATGCGGGGATTGAGGCGGCTCTCGCGGCGGCGCGGCTTGGTTGTAAGACGGCCCTTGTTACGCAGAACCCCGACCGGATCGGGGTGCTTTCCTGCAATCCGGCGATGGGCGGCCTTGCTAAGGGGAACCTCGTGCGGGAAGTGGATGCCCTCGGCGGGGAAATCGGACGGCTCACCGATGCCGCCTGTATCCAGTACCGCATCCTCAACCGTTCGCGGGGCCCGGCGGTACAGGCCCCCCGCGCCCAGACGGACAAGGCGTTCTATCAGACGATGGCGCGGAAGGTTGTCGAAGGGCAAAACGGACTGTCTATCGTCATGGAGACGGCGGGTGATCTCTTGATCGCAAATGACGGGGGCCTTGTCCAGGGCGTTGTTACGGGGCGGGGCCGCCGGATCGGGGCAAAGGCGGTCGTGCTGGCTGCCGGTACCTTTATGGAAGGCAAGATCTTCATCGGCGAGTACGAGGCGGCCGAGGGACGGCTTGGAGAGACGGCGGCTGCCGGACTGGGGACGGCACTGAGAAGGCTCATGTTTCCGGTAGGCCGCCTCAAGACCGGCACTCCCGCCCGGCTTGCATCCGGTACCATCGACTATGACCGCATGGAACGACAGGACGGCGAAATGCGGCAGCCGTTCCGTTTTGACTCAAGTCTTGATACCTATCGGGATTGCCCTTCCCTGCCGGACGCGCCCTGTTATATCACGCACACGACCGCCCTGACCCACCGCGTCATTCGGGAGAACATCCACCGCTCGCCGCTTTACAGCGGAAAGATCGTCGGCGTTGGGCCGCGTTACTGCCCATCAATCGAGGACAAGGTGATGCGCTTCCCTGACCGGGAGAGCCACCACCTCTTTGTCGAGCCGGAAGGCCATTACACGAACGAGACCTACCTCAACGGCGCGTCAAGTTCGCTGCCGGAAGACGTGCAGGAGGCGTTTGTCCGCAGCATTCCCGGCCTCGAACACGCCCATATCGTCCGTCCGGCCTATGCCGTCGAGTATGACTATATCGACCCGCTCCACCTCTACCCGACGCTGGAGAGCAAACGGCTTCTGGGCTTTTTCTGCGCGGGTCAGACCAACGGCTCTTCCGGCTACGAGGAAGCCGCCGCCCAGGGCATCGTTGCCGGAATCAACGCCGCCGCCTATGTGAAAGGCGAGCCGCCTCTCCTCTTAGGCCGGGACGAAGCCTATATCGGCGTCCTCATTGACGACCTTACCACGTTGGGCACGAAAGAACCCTACCGTATGTTCACGAGCCGCGCTGAACACCGCCTCCTCCTCCGCGCCGACACCGCCGACCGCCGCCTCACCCCAAAAGGCCGCGTTGCGGGGCTCATCGGCGATGACCGCTGGGAACGCTTTCTCGAAAAATGCCGGGGGATTGACCTCGTAAAAAGTCTTTTGTTAAGCGGCAATGCGGTGGACGGGCAGACTTCCGGCTACCCTATCGAATGGATCGAAGCCGCCGCATTGGACGTAAAGTATGCGGGCTATATCGAGAAAGAACAGCGCGTTATCGACCGCCGCGCAAATCTGGAAAAGATAAAACTGCCGCCCAGCATGGACTACGCCGCTCTCGCGGGCCTCTCTGCCGAGTCGCGGGAAAAACTCGCCAAAGTGCGCCCCCTCACCATCGGCCAAGCCTCGCGTATCAGCGGAATCCGCCAGGGCGACATCGCCTTTCTCGTAACCCTCATGGAAAAGAAGCGGGCCGTGTCAAAGCAATGTGATTGATTTTACCTGTTTCAGACGATTGCCGGGCTTACGCACTTCATTGCCGCAGGGTCTCTGGCTTTGTTGACCGATTCCGGCTCCCGGACGAGACACATTTCGTCAAACTCCCGCATTTGGGCAGTGGAAATCGCCGCAATTTCAAAGTTCGCGGTTGCGTCTTGGTGTATTACTTCAAAAATTTCACTTTTATACTTCATCATTGCTTCCTAAATAACCTCTGTCAGGCTTCCTTTTGCTATACGGGCCTCTATTTCCGTATCGGTCAATGAAAAATCAATCTTGTGCTCCTTTTTGAACGCCCACAATTCCTCTTTCCCTCTATTTTACCCGGTACGACTTTTTAAACCCATAGACAAAGAATGTCCGAAGCTCACTCTTAAAAAACAGAATCACCCGGTAACCGCCCGGCTCCCCTTCTCCGGGCCTTGCAATACGCGCCTTGTAGACCCCGCCGTCGAGGTCGGCCTCCGCTTGTCCCTTCCAAGCACATCGCTGACGATTGCTTTGAGTTCGCCATCCGTTATGCCCTCTTTGACGATGAACCGGCTAAACCACTGAATTTTGAATAACCTCGCTTATAAATAATAACCAAAAAACAGGCGGGTCGCAAGCCCAAAAAATAACATCCAACCCCGTTCCATCATAATACCCCATTCCGGCACTGGATTTCCCCGCGATTCCGGTGCCGGAATGGTCAGATAATCCGCACCTAAGAGCCTATTCAAAAACTTGTGGGTTCCGGGGGGCAAGTCCCCCGGCGGGGGCGTTACGGGACACCCTACAGCCCTCAATGTCCTGTTTCGAACCCCTCTTGAACAAATTGTCCTCTTAGCATAGACTAACTCTATGGCAATCGCTACCGGGAAAAAAGTTTTTACCGTTATCACCACTGCATGGCTGGCGTTAGCAGTCATTTTCGCGGGGATTTTTATCATTGAAGAATATGACCATGAGCATATCGATGTTTCCGGTCATAGTCTCCCTTCCAGTGACGGCTGCCATATCTGTCTTGAATTGCAAATCGCCCTGCGTTTGATAGAAGCTTTTGGACGACTCGGCATAAGCCTCGCCGTTATCAATTTCATCTCGCATGCCGGGCTTCTGATAAAACCACAGTTGCTTTTTTATGCAAGAAAGCCCATCGAATTAAAAGTACGCTTTAATTGTTGATTGCTACTCCAAAAACACCATTCAATAGTAACCTGATTTAACAAGTCCATTTTCCTTAATCTCAGTTTCCGGGGAAATGGGAAAACTTTATTTGGAGGAATAACATGAAACGTTTTTTGTTCATGATAATAGTGCTGTCCTTGTCTGTATGCGCCCTATTCGCGGGCGGAAAAAAAGCAGCGGCAGCTAACGGAAAGCCGGATGTGGTAGCAGTCAATTTTCCGGCTTATGACTTTGCACGGCAGATCGCCGGGGACCGGGTAAATCTTACCATGTTGCTGCCCCCCGGCGCGGAGAGCCATTCCTTTGAGCCTACGCCGCGGGACATCATTAAAATTCAAGAGTGCGATGTATTTATCTACACCGGCGGAGAATCCGATGTCTGGGTTGACCGGATACTTGATTCATTCGACTCTTCGAAAATAAGGGCTGTCCGCATGATGGATGCCGTCGATGTGGTGGTGGAAGAAGTTGTCGAGGGTATGCAGGACGACGAGGAGCATGACCACGAACATGCAGAACTTAACCCGGCTGATGTTGAAGACCGTCCGCTATCCGACTTCTCCGGTAACTGGAAAACGTCGGTACCGTACCTTAAAGACGGTTCTGTTGACACATACTTTGAGCACGCGGCTGAAGAGTCTGGTATGACACCTGCGGACGTAAAGGCTATGTACATCAATATGATGCGTACAGACTATCCGGCGCTTAAAGTGACTTCTGACAGCATAGCAATCAATGGGGTGTCAGCGAAAGCAACATACAAAGGTTTCAAGTTAGTTGAAAGCGACCACGGCGTATCTCCTTGGTATATGTACGAAACGGGCGGAACGGCGGGTGTGCCAAAGTACTGGGTGTTTAACGACCACGGACACGAGGCCGGTCGTCAAGAAGAAGAAATCGCTCACATTCACGCGCTTTACAGCAACACGAGCTTTGACGATATATTTGCCATAGAGAACTGGGCGGCGATGTACTTTGACGCTTCGGCTACGGCGGGCGATATTCTTGCCGCGATGATGCACCACGAAGAAGAACACGAAGAAGAACACGAATACGACGAGCATGTATGGACTTTTCCGCAAAATGCCAAGCGCGTTGTGCGGGTGATAACCGATGTTTTGTGCGAGGTGGACGGCGCAAATGCGGCGGTTTTCCGCCGGAATGCGGATGTCTACAGCGCCCAGCTTGATGAACTGGATAGAGAGTTCCGGGCGGTGGTAAACGGCGCAAAACGGAAAACGATAGTCTTTGGCGACCGCTTTCCCTTCCGCTATTTTGCGGATGCTTACGGGCTGACTTATTTTGCCGCTTTCCCCGGTTGCTCCACCGAGACCGAGCCGAGCGCGGCAACCGTTGCCTTTTTAATCGATAAGGTCAAAGCGGAAAAAATCCCCGTGGTTTTTCACATCGAGCTTTCCAATGAGCGCATGGCGGACACCATAGCCGAAGAGACCGGAGCGAAAAAGTTATTGCTCCATGCTTGTCATAACATATCCAAGCAGGAGTTTGACCGAGGCGTAACTTTTCTGGAGTTGCAAAGAGCTAATGTTCCGAGGTTAAGAGAGGCATTGCGGTAAAACCGTTTTGCCTTTTATCATAGTGGAGTTTGCGCCCGCGCGTAAACTCCACTATTAAAAAAAACATGAGGCTATTTCAAAAACCGGCATAGGATTAAGCCCAACGTTGCGCCGGGAACTTCCCCCTTCGGGGAAATGGATAATTGAAAGTGGAGCCTGTTCCAAAACTCATTTGTATTGGGGTAATTCTGTCTGTTGACAAAGCGATAAGGAATTAACCGCAAAAGCGAATAAGGAGAGCATTTGCTAGTTTGACAGCCTGTCGGCTTTACAAGCACTATTGAAGGCCGACAAAACGGGCGGATTGACGTTAGAACACGCATCTTTCTGAAAAAACCTTCTGCGCCTCAGTACCGCAGTGCCGAGGCTTGAATAAAAAGGCGGGGCCTTTATTGGCACCGCACCGTGTTGTGTCATTGTATAACGTCCTCAATGTTTCGGGCGCGGCATTGGGTGCCTTAGCGGTTAAATTTTTATGAAGGTTCGCTGTAAATATGGTTATTTCAAGGTTCGCTTGGGGTTTTGAAACAGACTCAATTGAAAGTGGATAATGATTGAGGATTGGAGACTACTCGCGTCATTCCTTTCATTTTCCATTATCCACTTTTAATTCCACCGTAGATGGTGGGGACGGGACATCTATGAGCCTTCGGGGTCTCCCCCGCGTTATCTCTCCCACAAGCCCGTTCCATTCTGAATAACCTAAATCACCGTCCCCGGATAGAGAATCGCGTTTTTGGGGATCACGATAATGCCGTCAATGATGTGATAGCCGTTGTAGTGGCCGTCCTGCCGGTTCAGGTTGTCGTCGATACCAATGCGGCAACTGTCGCCGATGCGGGCGTTTTTGTCGATGATTGCCCCCTTGATGAAGGCCCCTTGGCCGATACCGATGTTCGGAATCCGCGCCTCATTGTTTGCCTGTTTCTGCCGTTCGTTTTCATAGAAGTCCGCGCCCATGCACACAACCCCGTTAAAACTCGCGCCCGCCTCGATGATCGTACGAACGCCGACCACCGAATTAGTGATCGAAGCGTTGGTGATGATACAACCCTCGCTGGCGATGGACTGGTTCATGTTGGAAAAATTCATCTTGGACGGCGGCAAGTTGCCGATATAGGTGTAGATCGGACGATCCTCGTCGTAGATGTCGAAATCCGGTTTCAGCGTCGTCAGGTTCAGATTCGCCTCGTAGAAACTGCGGATTGTCCCAATATCTTCCCAATACCCGTTGAAAATGTAGGAATGTACCTTGAGTTTCGCAATCGCCTCTGGAATAATCTCCTTGCCGAAATCGGTAAGCTGGTTGTCCAAACATTTTTCCATCGCCGCCGCGCTAAACACATAGATACCCATCGACGCAAGATACCGGTCGCCCTTCGTGTCGGCGGGCTTCAACTCATCCGGCGCCTTAAAGTCGGCAATATCCTTCGTCGGCCCCGGCTTTTCGAGAAACTCCGTGATGACATTTTTCTTGCTTGCCTTGAGAATCCCCAACTCGCTCGCCGCCTCGCGGGTAACCGTCGTACAAGCAATGGTAATGTCGGCCTCCGCATCCTTGTGTTTCTGTATCATGTCGTTCAGATCCATGCGGTAGAGCTGGTCGCCGGATAAAATCACATAGTAATCGGGCTTTTGCGTGTGAAAGTGGATAAAATTCTTCCGTACCGCGTCCGCCGTCCCCTCATACCAGCCGGAATGTTCCAGCGTCTGCTCCGCCGCCAGAATCTCGACAAACCCATGCGAAAACGTGTCGAAAACATAGGTCTTCGCGATGTGCACGTGCAGCGAAGCCGAGTTAAACTGAGTCAGAATATAAATCTGGCGGAGATTCGCGTTGATGCAGTTTGAAATAGGAATATCCACGATACGGTATTTCCCGCCAAAAGGCACGGCCGGCTTCGACCGCTCCGCCGTCAGAGGAAACAAACGAGTCCCTTTTCCCCCTCCGAGTACGATAGACAAAACTTCCGCCATAGCAGACCTCCTTAACTTGAAAATAATACCGCCTGACCCCCCGGTTTGCGCACGGTTCGTCAAGTAATTTCTTATTTTAAGGGGAACGCTTCCCCTTCGCTCCGGACACGCGCCCCGGTCGATAGGCCTGAGCCTAAAGACATGTCCGCACCTCCCTTCGTTCGATCTTACGCTGTCCCTCTCTAGAGAAGCATCCCCGACTCCACCCCTAAAACCCCTTCACAAGCGTCGACCCTCATCACACCGAAAAAACTCACACCCGTTTTTAAATCTAAGTTAGCAAGCAAAAACAGGGGATAGTATAATACATCTTTTCATGCGAATCAAGGGTAGAACTATAGCAACAAACGGCACAGAAGTGGTAAGATTTAATCACTATGCAAGAAATAATTAAATTGATAGAACTTTACTGTGCCGTCTGCCGTTACTATGATACCATACTGGCGACAAAAGCGCAACACCGGTACGTTTGTTAAAGACTTTTTTCCGGGATATAGCGCTTCTATTTAAGAACTCATGTTACGCAGAGGTCAAATTTAGTCCGAATATGGCTCTATATTTGGCCTAAATTTACCCTTTTTTAGTCAATTTTTCGGTATTTTTAACCAAAATATTTATTTTGATGTGTTT
>JAIRNN010000012.1 GCA_031257995.1 Spirochaetaceae bacterium
ATATCAAAGAACGCCGTGTCGAGGAACCAGTTGACGCACGTGTCCATGTCGTCAACGTCGCCGGGGTAGCCGTCCTTCACCGCCTTGACGCAGATGTCCCGCGTCGATAACACTTGCAGACCCTTGGGCCGCCCCACATACTTGCCGCCGAGTTTGCCCTCGGCGTCGGTCAGGTGGTTCGGATAGAGCCACAAATCGGATTCGTGTAAGACCTCCAGGTCTTCCGTAATTCTTGGCATAGCGCCCTCCTATAAAAGATTGAGTTACGGCGCGAAGGCCGCAGTTTGCTTGGGGAATGGCCGGCGGCACGTTTAACCGCAGACAGATGGCGGCACCGGGCAGATGTACCCAGATGGAGAGAGGCGCGGGGTGAAAAATCCGCGGGTATCCTGCCATCGGCGGTTTGTTTGGGATAAAGCCTGTGGGTAATGCCGGGGAAAAGCGTCCGGGGGAGCCGGAAAAGGCCCCGCTGCCGGGGCGGAAGGAGAAAAAGAGATTAAAAAAGAGCGGTGTTACGAATGGGAGGGGGGGGGGGCCTCCGTACTTTAGGCCCTAAACACCCTGAAACCGCCTCCAGACGGCCTGAAACACCCCTTTTAGCCCTTTTTCCCGCTATTTTCGTTTTTATCATTACTGCCAACTTATCTCCATATAAAATAGAACGCCGCCCGGCTTACCCCCGGTGAAGCGCATAGTTCTTTATACCACAGGTTGAGAAAAAATGTCAAGAGGAGCGCAAATCACGGACTTTCATCACATAGAACCGCAAATGGCATCACATGGCGGCGCGGGTAACACGGATGAACACTCACTCCGCGCTTTGGTTTTCCGCGGTCATCCGCATCATCTTCGGCTCATCGTGTTTCTGTGTCATCGGCGCTCGCGTTCAGGGCCGCGATTTCCCGCTGGACGGCGGCGGCGATTTCGGCGGCGGCGGTTTCGACGGGGACGAGGCGGGCCTCCGTTTCACCGCGCCGTTTCACTTCGACGACGGGCGGGGAGGCGGCAAGGTTCTTGCCGCCGACAACGATGCGGTAGGGGCAGCCGATGAGGTCGGCATCGGCGAATTTTACGCCGGGGCGTTCGGGCCGGTCGTCAAGCAGGACTTCGACGCCCCGCCCGGCGAGATCATGCTCGAGGGTGTCGGCGGTCTCCTTCACCGCGCCTTCGTACTTGATGGGAATGATGACGGCGTGATAGGGGGCGAGGGTGGCGGGCCAGATGACGCCGGCCTCGTCGTGATGTTCCTCGATGACGGAGGCAAGGGTACGGTCAAGGCCGATGCCGTAACTGCCCATCACGGGGATTTGGGCCTTGCCGTTTTCGTCGAGATAGGTCACGTTCATGGTTTTGGTGTACTTGTAACCGAGCTTGAATATGTGGCCGAGTTCGTTGCCCTTCTTTTCGTATAAGGCCGCGCCGCAGTGTACGCAGCGGTCTCCGGCGGCGGCGGTGCGGACATCGGCGATGATGTCCGGCTTCCAGTCGCGGCCAAAGATGACGCTGGCGTAGTGCCTGTCCGCCTCGTTCGCGCCGGTTACGGCCCCGCAGCCGACGGTGTCGGCCGTCATGGCGGCGGCGCTCTTGTCGGCAATGATGGGAACGCCGCGCAGTCCGACAGGCCCGGCGAATCCGACGGGCGCGCCGGTGATGCGGGTAACGTCCGTGTCGGCGGCGAGGGAGACCTCGGCGGCTTTGAGGAGGGCGGCGAGTTTGGTCTCGTTGACTTCGAGGTCGCCCCGGATGCAGACGGCGTAAAACGCCTCCGCTTCCATGCCTGTGGGGGTCTCGATGTTCGCGGCGCGGTAGATCAAGGTCTTCACAAAGTTTTGGGGGACGGTGCGCATGAAGGCGCACAGTTCTTCTATAGTACGGACGCGCGGGGTGTCCATTTTTTGCGGCCCGTCCCGCGCCGGGGATTGCGGCGGGGGCGTTGCGGGGGTCTGACCCCCGCTGAGGGGGGTGGCGGGAGCCGTGCTTGCGTAGCAAGCTTGGGCGGGAGACAGGGGGGAGACTTCCCCCCCTTTTTTCTCAAAAGCGTCCTGACACTCGGCCTTTTCGACATTGGCGGCGTATCCGCATTTGGGGCAGAGAATGAGGGTGTTGTCGCCGATTTCGCTTTCCACCATGAATTCCTGGGAACCGGAGCCGCCCATCGCGCCTGAGTCGGCGCTGACGGGGATCGTGGCCAGGCCGCAACGGGCGAAAACGCGGCGGTAGGCTTTGTCCATGTCGCGGTAGGTCTGGTCGAGGCTCGCTTCGTCCGCATGGTAGGAGTAGGCGTCTTTCATCACGAACTCGCGGCCGCGCATCACGCCGTAACGGGGGCGGATTTCGTCGCGGTATTTGGTGTTGATCTGGTAGACGGAGAGGGGGAGCTGTTTGTAGCTGGAAAGGTCGTCGCGGAGCATCGCGGTGACGGCTTCCTCGGCGGTAGGGGAGACGACAAAATCGCCGCCCGCGCGGTTTTTCACACGGAGCATGGACTCGCCCATCGCGTCCCAGCGGCCCGATTCTTTCCAGAGCTCGCCGGGGACAACGACGGGGGGCTTGATTTCGAGGCAGCCAATTGCGGCCATCTCTTCGCGGATGATCACCTCCAGTTTGTGGAACGAGCGCAGTCCCAGCGGGAGGTAGGCGAAAAGGCCGTTGGCGAGTTTGCGTAACAGGGCGGCCCGGAACATGAGGCGGTGGCTTGCGATCACCGCGTCGCTGGGGACTTCGCGCAGGGTGGGCAGGTAACATTGGGTGTATTTCATGGAGGGGAGTATAGCGGGATTGGGGGAAAAAGGGAAGGCGGGGTGTTTAATCTAAAGGCTGTTTCAGAACGCGAGCGAGTTTTGAAACAGTCTCTCTGTAGTGGCCGCTTGAGCCACTCTTACGGCAATCCGCCCGTAACCTTGGTTGCTTGACACATAGACAACCATCCAGCATAATAAGTCCTATGAAATTTCGGTTAGGGGAACTGTTTTGCGGGCCGGGCGGCATCGGCCATGCCGCAATTACCGCAAAAATTGCCGATCCAGATTATAAGATTCTCCACGCTTGGGCGAACGATTACGACAAGGATACCTGTAAAACCTTTGTCGAGAATGTTGCCAAAGATGACAAGACCGTTATCTGTCAAGACATTAGGACATTAAGTTACAACCGTCTGCAAAAAATATCGGATATTGACGCATTGGCTTTCGGGTTTCCCTGCAATGATTTTAGTGTTGTCGGTGAACAAAAAGGTATGGATGGTGTTTTCGGGCCGCTCTATTCGTATGGCGTTGACGCATTAAAAAAATTTAAGCCTATATGGTTTTTAGCGGAAAACGTTGGCGGATTGCGCAACGCCAACGATGGGCAAGCCTTTTCGAAAATATTGTTTGAGAGGCAAAAATGTCTAACTTAAACCGCCATGAGAATTATGAATTACTGAATCTTATCGGATATGGACTTTCAAAGTTTAACTTTGATTTTGTGCATAGTTTTAATTTTAAAACAAAATCACAGTTTTATAATTATTTTGTTAATTTAGGCGTTGTTGAAACTGTTGGCACTGTCAAAAATCGCCAAGATTTATTTGATGGTATGACAACAGAAGGCACCAGAAAGGGCTGGTGGCAAAAAGGGCCTATCTATAAGCACCGGAAAGACTATATTGATTCTCTTTTTGGTGATCTTAATGTTAACGAGTATGCCGAAATTGTAAAACTATCTATCTTTGATACTTTAAAGAAATCAAATAAAAAGATTGAAGGCATAGAAATTAAGGCGAGTCCTATTTTACGCTCTCAGTTTAAACAAATGCAGAAAACGGGGAGGGAAGCGGAATGTTATTTTTTGAATAATTATAAGAAAATTGATGCATTTTCAGATGCAAAAATCAATGATGCCCGTTTATTAGGTGATGGATACGATTTTCAGCTAACAATGCCGCCAGGATATTATCTTGCAGAAGTTAAAGGAGTTCAAGCAAACAAAGGTCATATTCGTATGACTAAAAATGAATTTGATAAGGCGAAAGAATATCAAGATAATTACGCTTTAATTATCATCTATAATTTAGAGGAAAATCCTCAAATGATTTCACTTTTTAATCCTGTAAAAAATTTAACCTTTAAAAAGCGGCGTATAACATCTGAGCAGACTTATTATCAATCTGTTAATAATGAATGGAATTTAGAAGGGGTATAATTATGATAACAGTGGGAAGACCTATCAATGGGATTTCGATAAACGGATGCGAATGGCTACTTGATGACAGCAAAAACTTGAAAGTTTTTACGGAGAAAAACATTGCTATTCAATTTCTTAAAGAGCATGGTGTCTCAGACAACGAGATGGCAGACTATATATTCAATGATGATGTCGGCGAAGATGGAATATAAATAAATTGTAAATTGTCTTTGTTTTAAAATCTCAAGTTTTTGGAACAGTCTCGATTCCGCAAACTATACTCAAAATGCCTTTTACCATCAGCGCGAATCGCTAGCAGAAATACACGATACAAACATTGACGAATATTGTCAATTATTTGAAAAAGAATCCATTTTTTGTCATCTGCCTGAAGCGGAGACATTGATCCGTATCCATAACGACGGAAATTACTACCGCCGTCACATTCATGAAGATAAACATATTGATGCAGATACGGAAAATTCTGAAATCAAAAGTGTTAAAGTTCCATTATTTAGCCAAAAGACTGGAGAAGTGCAACGCCGTGGCGGGCTTAACTGGGGACAACGGCCTGGGCGAGAACCTAATCAAGCATATATTCAATTACCTCCAGAAGTATATAACAGTGACTTCTTTCCAAAAGCACCACAGAGTTTTACTGTTGTAACCGATGATGATAAATCGTTTATTTGCCGCCGTGCTGAAAAAGATGGGCAAGGCCATGCCATACATACGCCCCAAAACAATAGTTATTTAGGCGAGTATTTTAGAAACAGATTAGGATTAGTAAATGGGGCTTTTGTAACAAAGCGAGACTTAGAACGTTATAAAAGAACCGATGTTGTATTCTACAAAATTGGCGATGAATATTACATGGATTTTCACGCCTGATTTACATCATTGATGATTTAATTTCTCAACCCAAATGCAAAACAAGCGTCGCTGGGGACTTCGCGCAGAGTGGGCAGGTAACATTGGGTGTATTTCATGGGGATGAGTATAGCGGGATTGGGGGAAAAAGGGAAGGCGGGGTTTAAGCGGGGTGGTGAGGGAGGGTGGGGGTTAAGCGGGGTGGTGGAGAGGAAGGGGCGGCGGTTAGGTGGGGATCAGGAAAAAAACTTGATGATCGCTTTTGCTACCAGTTCATTAATATTGGGGTGACGGGGAACTTGAGTCGATGTATTTGTTCGAGGATTTTCGTAAATATCGTGGCTTGCCCCATGCCGCACAAAAATGCCGCCCCGTTTAGCAATTTCTTTGAGCACTTTTTGCCGTTTCATGCAAGAGTCTTGAGCCTCAAAACACCGCTTTTTCGTTTTTGCGCCAGCCGGGTTTCTTCTTCCTGCCGGATTTGGTAGACATCGGCAAGCATTTCTTCTAACTCGGCAAGATCATGCCCTTGAGTAAGATGGTCGGGGTAGGCATCCAAATAGCCCACAACCCAGCCGTCATCCGCTTTCCAGTAGGTATACGTAACTTCCATAATTCGGCCTCTCCCTACTATACCGCTTTCCCGGCTTTTTGGGCAAGGGATAGGGGATAAGGGGCGGGGGTATGTCAATAACGAGCGATTACTTCACCTTATTTTATTCTTCCCCCCAGCGCATCTCCTCACACCGGCCATTTAATTATTTCGTCAATCTGCGCCTGTAATTCGCTCGTCATCTTGAGAACGGCGATAATTTTCTGGTAGTGTTCAATATCCTCAAATGACAAAACGCGGCCTTTGCGGTCTTTGAGCCATTTTTGGGCCGGCTGGAAGCCGCCGATATAATATTTCCAGACTTCCGGCGGGACGTTATCAAAATATTGTGTTTTGTTAATATATACTTTTTCCGCTTTGTATGTATGCGTATAATTGACGGTTTCTATTTCGTTTGTTCCGGCGGCAGGGAAATTCGCCAAGTCCATTGCGGGGCTTGCTTCTTCCATCAAATGAAGGCCGCGCAACAGGGAACCGATAGAGGCAAGTTTTTGAAACTGTTCCGCGTTTTCGGGGTAGGGGACGCGGGGAAAATCTATTTTTAAGAATTCTTTATACTTCGCGCGGTAATTATTGCTGTAAAGAACCGCGTAGATGTAATCGAGTATGTCTATGGGGGCGAAAGTGTTTTCCGCATCGTCTTTTTCAGCGGTGAAGGAAAGGCCGGTTTTGCCGGAAATGGCAGTAACAATATCTTTCTTCAAATTGGGAATGCGTTCATTTTCGTTTTGATTATCAGAGGAATAAAGATAAAGAGGGAAGGTAACACACCCGCCACGATAAAACATATTAAGGTCGGTTATACTTTCTGTAATAAATATTAAGTTCCAGGGCATTGCGCCTACTACTTGCCCTTGCCGTCCAATGAGAAGCCCAATATTTTTTCCGGCAATAAAATGCCGCATAACATTATAAACGGGGTAAGCTAAAAAACCTCTGACTTGATTGGTATGGTATGTCCATTTTACATCAAATGGTCTATAACTTATTTGCTGAAAATATTTTGTATCTATGCCGAATTTAGAAATATTCTGCTTGGCAAGATACACTTTTTGGTCCCGGCTTTCTTGCGTAATAGCATATTTGCGTTTAATTTCTTCTTCCGATAGGTCCCTAAAATCAAACAATACTTTTTTCAAATCATCTATATTTTCCTGATATGCAATTTTGTCCCGTTTTGAACAGATTCCAACTGAATTAACCGGAAAAAGTTCCTGCACGCTAAAGCCTTTTTCATAGTCCGCCTTATTACCAAAGTCCTTTTCCGTAAAAAAATACTGCGGCCCTTCCACTGGTAGCGTTGCCCATTTAACTGTAGCAAGCGTATTCTCCAGCAAGAACATATATTTGCTTTCCCGTACACCATACACGTCATAATGAAACACTTCCGCCAATTCCCCGCCTTTTTTCTCGCCGGTCTTGATAAAAATATTTACGCTTACCCCTGCCTGAATGTCAAAAACAATTTCGTCTTTGCTTCCGTCAGGGGCGGTTTCCTTCTTTTTTGAATTGCCGTGCAGATCAAGTATGTATATCTTGTCATACGTGTTGAGCAAATTCCAGCGCATCCCCCGGAACGTGGGATTGTCAAGAAAACTGTGGTTGTTGATATAGGCCAATACGCCCTCGCCGTATTTCTCGATAAAGTTTTGGCCGTACCGGATAAACTTTACATAGTCGTCATTGAGCCATTTCGCGTTTTTTTCTTTTAATTT
Organism: Spirochaetaceae bacterium; assembly: GCA_031257995.1. GTDB lineage: Bacteria > Spirochaetota > Spirochaetia > Treponematales > Breznakiellaceae > JAIRNN01. Next base: position 7,363 of record JAIRNN010000012.1, read on the forward strand.
ATTTACGCCGCCCGGCTCCTTTTTATAGGCGGCCAAAAAATTACCGGCGGTGATATTCGCGCTTTCTCCTGAATAGGGAGGATTGCCCAGCACCACCATTACCGGGGCATCCCGTTTAACCCTGCTTGCTTCATTGGCTTCCTGGGTAAGCCACTCTATCATGGGAAACGGGGCTTGTTCCTTATCTTCCGGTTCCTCAAGGCTGTTGGTCAGATACACCCGCAATCGGCTTCCGTCTTTGAATACATACCCGGTTTCCTTGAGTTTCATGTCCAGCTTGAAATGCGCCATCGCGTAAGAGGCCATAAGGATTTCAAAACCGTGTATGCGCGGGATTAAATGCTTTTCGCAATAATCAGGCCACGCCCCCTTGTTCATGGAAAAATAACCATAAATCGTGTCTATCACTTCGGCAAGGAACGTGCCGGTCCCGGCGGCGGGGTCAAGTATCTGCACCTTGTGCAATTCTGCCGTTTCCGGTTTTCCGTCTTTATCCTTTATAGTCCGCTTGATGGTCGAATAATCGGCAAGGCCCTTGTGCAAATGGAATTCATTTTTCAGAATATCGTCCGCCGCCTGAACCATAAAACGTACCACAGGAAGCGGGGTATAGTATACGCCCCTTGTTTCTCTTAACGCGGGGTCATATTCGGCAAGAAAGGTTTCGTAAAAATGGATGTAGGGATCCTGCGCCGCCCGCTCGAATTCTTTTTGTATTTCCGCAATCGCGACACCATTAAAAAGATCGGCAAGCGCGTCCACTATCCATGCGATGCGGCTGTCGAGGTCAACGCCGGCAATGGAATAGAAAAACTTCCGCAAGAAGGGATTTGACCGGGGTATTAACTGCGCGGCAAGATAGCGGGTAAACCGGCTGTCGTCCTTTTGATTGAGCCGCGCCGCGAAAAGCCCGTAGGCCAAGGTCTGCGCGTAAATATCGGCAAACTCCGCGCGGTCAAGGTTATGAATGAGTATCTTCTTAAAACCTTCATACTGCCCGGAAAGGGTGTCGTCATCCGCCTTTTCTTTGAGGGCGGCCCGGATAACCGCCGCAAGCAGTTTCGCCTTGTCCGCCAGCATCTTTGCAAGCTGCTTTGAAGTGGTGATTGTCTTGCCGGAATAGGTTGTAAACCGGTCTGTCAGTTCCAGAAAAACGGGAAACTGCTTTTTGTCCGGGATTATGCCTCCGTTATTTTCACGCGCCAAAGACACCGATACAACAAGTTCGCCGTCAACAAAAAGCTGGAACACGAGATAATTGGTGATGATGAGGTTTCCAAGCGATTGTTTGTAGCGGTCAAACTGCTCTTTGTTTTGTTTGCCGTCCAGCCGCACGGGAATGTCCTTTGCTTCGATGTAACCCAACGGAGTCCCGGCTTTGGTGATGATGTAGTCAGGCGCGCCGCAGGCGATATGTTTCGGCTCGTTGGTTATCGTCAATCCTGTCGTGATTTTTTCAAACAGGCTCTTGAGGGCGGGACGGTAGCTGTGTTCGGTGGCGTTCCCGGCCCGGTAGAGTTTGTCAACTTCAGAGAGGTAACGGGCTATTTCAGCTATAGGGGCACTCATTTTTCCTATTATATCACATTTTATGATAACAGGCAACTGCCTGATAAAGGGCAAATGGTAAATGGTTGAGGGGCGAGTTTGCGTAACAGGGCGGCCCGGAGCGTGAGGCGGTGGCTGGCGATCGCCGCGTCGCTGGGGACTTCGCGCAGGGCAGGAATGTACCATTGGGTGTATTTCATGGGGATGAGTATAGCGGATTTCGCGGCGAAGAGGAAATATATAGAAAGGGGGAAGTCTCCCCCTCGCTCCAGCCCGCCGCCCGTAAGCGGGCTTAGGGTCTTACGCTACCCCCTCTGCGGGGCGCTGCCGCCCCCGCAACGCCCCCGCCTCTATCCCAGGCCATTATCCCTTTTCAATTATCCATTTTCCATTCCCCCGAAGGGGAGAATGGGCGGACCTCTCTCGCGGTCATCTTTGGCCGGAACGTTTGAGGCTTGCTGTAACCCCTTTTGGCTGTAAAGTGGGCCTTTATCCGGACGGGAACGCGGGTTTGGCGGCGTTGTGGGCCGAAACCCGGGTCGTTATCGTCATCCCGGGCGACCTAAAACTTTCCCAACTCAAGATGCAGGCCATCGCCCCCGCTGCCGGCGTGTTTGCCGGCTTGTCTGTCGCCGCCCAGTCCGCCTCTTCCGCCCACTCAGGCGGCTCCCCGTCCAGGATCTCCGACTCATACCGCTCCCCCAAACGTGTCCTTTCCTCCCAACCATTATGTTGAATCGTAAAGAAAACGTTTGTTTCAGCAGCTGCATTATCAGCGGCAGCTTAAAGCCGTCGTCTGGCTTAATGTAGAACGTGAGCCGCGCCCCTTCAAGCTTGAGCCCGCGCATCTCGAAGGGATAACGCTTCTTAATCTCGCGGAGCATGCGGTGGAGCAGCACTACGGCCATCGGCAACTTGAACAGCGGTTCGCCGATATTGACCTCTGTCCTTACTTTGTACCAGATGTTTTGTTGTAACTGTCTATGCATTTTCATAAATAACACCTCATACACTATATATGCGGCTGGCAGCCGTATTGCTTTAATTTGACTCAAAAAAAGGGTGAAAAAATCACGGTTAACCACAGATGGCGCCGAATGGCGTCGATGAGACAGATGAACACAGATTTTTCACTGTGCGCCTTTCTTCATCTGTGCTTGTCTGCGCTTACCCGCGCTATCCGCGGTTAAATGCGATTTTTCATCTTTGTCGCGTTCAAATAAAGCAGGGTGGCGAACAACCGCATATATATAGTACGAGGTTTTATCTATGCGAATGAATCGACAGTTAAAAGGCCAATCAAATCTAAAGAGCGAAAAGCGGCGCTCAATGAGGCGGCGGCCGGGGCGTTCCAACCAATTCCCGCCGAATACTTGAAAACCCTGACAGCAGATAACGGGAAAGAATTTTTGGCGCGCAAGGCATTGGACTTTACCCCATTAGGCAGACACCATTAAGCGACTTGCCTTGAGTTAAACACATCAGGCGCCATATAGTCAAGCGCCGAATGGATACGAAGGCGATTGTAATACGCCTCGACAT
>JAIRNN010000024.1 GCA_031257995.1 Spirochaetaceae bacterium
ATGTCGAGGCGTATTACAATCGCCTTCGTATCCATTCGGCGCTTGACTATATGGCGCCTGATGTGTTTAACTCAAGGCAAGTCGCTTAATGGTGTCTGCCTAATGGGGTAAAGTCCAAAAAGCATCACCAAGTGGACTTCCCGGCACATGACGGCAGAGGGGATGCGGGAATGGCACCGGAAACAGAACCGCAAATCGGTTAAAGTGAGGCGGGCTAAATCGAAAGAGAAGGCAAACGCAGTATATGATTTTATAACGGAACACGCCGGAATAAGCAACCGGAAGGCGGCGGAGGCATTGGGAATCGCCGAATCCACCGTCAGGTGGTTGCTCAAGAAAAGAGCGGAAAACGCCGCGCAATTTACTGTATCCGGCGCGGGAGGGCGGTACAGGGGGTGCGCAATTTACTATATCAGGTTTATAGCGGGAGAGGCCGTGATATGTAACGGCGTCTTCCCGTGAGGGGGTGTGTGTTCATTTTATATTATGCGGTTTCCCGTAGGAAAACCGCAAGCGCGGAGCGTGCGGAATAGCGCGGGTATGGATTGTTTTGTTTCTTATTTTTTTTCTTATAAGCTGAAGGGGCGGTTTTTTTATGTCTTGTAACATTTGCTATATCATTAAGGGGGATGCGTTTTCTTTTATGACGGCTTGCTTTGTCAGGCGGAGCGGGGTCATTTTTACCCCGTTTTTGGGCAGGAGATTAGGACGAAAGGCGGGAGGCCGTGTTTCCGGCGCGGTTTTTTTTATTATGGGTTTCTGGAGGGTTTTATGAGTGACAGGACGGCGGCGAAAAGACAGGCGTTATTCAGGCGGAGAATGAGGGCGCAGGGTTTCAAGTTAAAGCAGATATGGGTTGACGCGGAGGGGTTTCCGGGAAAGGCGGGGGCCGGGTTTCAAGAGGTACGGCCTTCCCTGTCGGTGGCGGAGCTTTCCGATGAGTTAGTCCGTCTGACCAAAAACATGGACGGGGATTTTACTTTGAAACTTTGCGGGGAGTTGTATGCCTGCGCGAGGGGAATCAAGGCGTTATGGGATGATGCCCGTACTTCTCAGTACCTGCCGGGACTCGGCGGGGATACGGAGGATGAAAAAGAAGGGGATGGTCTGCCTTTTTGAGACATCTCAAAAAGCGTTCTTTTCGCGAAAGGAAGGGCGGGGCGGAAGGACTTCCGCCTGCGGGTAAAGCGCGTGATGATAGGCGGGATGCCTCAAAAGGGGTATAATTGCCGGGGAGTAAAAGAACGGGTATGGAATTTTTACAGGACAACAATCTCGCCCTGCTCATCTATTTGGTCGCGCCGGGGTTCATCTCTCTCAAAGTATGGGGCCTTCTTAATTCTTCGCCGAAAGTAAAACTGTCCGAAAACTTGTCTGAGGCGGTTATTTACAGCGCGTTTAACCCCTGCCTTTCGCGGGACTCTTCGGGACGCTTTACAGGGTACATCCCGCCTTAGCCTATATCGTGGTCTTTGTGGCTTTCCCTGTTCTGTGGCCGATCGCCTTCTACGTTATATCCAGGATAAGGGCAATAAAAACCCGTCTCACCCCTGCGGCATGGGATCATTATTTCAATGACTGTCAGGATTGTTTTGTGCTAATACATCTTAAAAGCGGCGGCACAGTGGGGGGATTTTACAGCGGGAACTCTTTCGCGTCTTCTTATCCCGGAAACAAGGATTTATATTTGCAGGAATTGTGGGCGCTCGATGAAGAAGGCGCGTTCAAAGAGAAGGTGAAAGAAACAAACGGGTTTTGGGTAAGCGTTGATGAAATAGAACTTATTGAATTTTTGAAGCCGGACAGCGAGCCGTTGGAATAGACGGTTTCCGGGCGGTTTTTTACAGGCCGCTTTGACCTGTTAAAACGGTCTACGCTATGCTGGATAAGGAGTATGAAGTTATGAACAGGGAAACATGGGAACAAGACAGGCGGTGGGCATTAAACGAAGGTTACCAGCCAAAAGGGTACATCACCAAAGAAGTCAACGGTAAAGAGGTGAGAATACCAACAGCGGAGGTTAGAATTGTACCGCCCAAAAGCGGATCAGGAGTTGTGAGACCGGAGCGCAAACAGCCTGAAACGCGGTTATTGTAAGCGGTAACAAAAACCCTTCGTTTCCGCTGTCTGGCAAGAAGGGCGGCTGTTTTTTTGGCGTTCGCGGCAGCGCGGTCCTTCCCGCCGCCGTTAAAGAAAATCTGTAAGGCCCCGGCCTTTTGCGGGACGGTCCGCGAAACCGGAACGCGGGTGACCCTCTCCTAAAACACACCCCTCCAGGACGCTCATAGAAGCCCGCTAAGGCCCCTCGCCCCCATGATCACGTCCGGCCCTCAAAACGTTCGTTTACGGTCCGTTATGAAGCCCTTTTTTTCCGTATTTCATTTGATATACGCTTGACATACAAACGTATACCGGTATATCATATGTATATGAAAACAATAGCGATTGCCTTACAAAAAGGCGGTACCGGAAAGACGGTACTAAGCGTTTCCCTCGCGGCGGCCCTCGCCCGGCAAGTGCCGGGACGGGTGCTCCTCGTGGACTGCGACCCGCAGGGAAACAGCACGGAATGGACGCACCCCGATGAACTAAGGGCGGAACTGGCCACCGTTCTATTGGGAAAATGCGCCCTCCGGGATGCGGTAGCAGAGGCGGAATTTTCCGGCCTTTGTGTGCTGCCCACGGCGGGACTGGACGGGGAACTCAAAGTCTGGGACGAGGGGGCCGGAACACGGCGGCCATTCGCAATGTGGGAAATCGTGAAAGGCGCCGCCGCGATGGGGTTCAAGTTTTGCGTCCTCGACCTCTCCCCCGGCTTCGGGGCTATCGAGCGGGCGGCCCTCGTCTCCGCCGACGAGGTGATAACGCCCATCATGCCCGACCCTTTCGGTATATCCGGCCTTGAGATTTTTACGCAAAATCTCTTGGGCCTCCGCAAAGACCTGGACACGGAAAAGTCCGCATACCGGAGAATCATCATCAAAGCGGTGGACAACCGCATAAAGCAGCACGGTGAGATAGTCGCCGGGATGCGGGACAAGGCGGGAGAATTTAGACTCTACGTGTTCCCGGTTGATCAGGTGTTCCGCAGGGCCGAGACAGAGCACAAATCAATTTACGATACGGGAACCGCCAAGAAAGAGACGCTGGACGAACTAAACCGTTTGGCCACGGAAGCGGGGGAGGGCTGAAGTTATGCCGGTCAAACTCAATTTGGAATCCGCCCTCAGCGCCGCGAAAGAGGCCCGTACCCGGGACATGTCGGAGATAAAGCCGGAACGCAGGGACAAGCCGGTATCTCTCCGCATGGACGAGACCGCGCACAGGCGGTTCCGCGCCCCCGCGCCCTCTTTGCGAAATCGGGCCTCAACCTTTCCGAGGGCTGTATTATATAACCTACGTGTCGGAAATGATAGAGGCGGGGGCCTTCACAATAAGCAAGGCCGGTGTGCAGGACGTAAGGGGAAGAAACGGCTACTAGCCGTTTCCGGGAGGTTACACAGTGGCAAGGCCAAAATCGCCTTTTGCGAAATCCGCCGCGCGGCGTCAGGCCGAGTATAAGGCCCGCAAAAAAGGGCGGGGCTTGGTACGTCAGTCGGCCTGGGTAGACCCGGCAAAAGCGGCCACGCCGGAAGCCACCGGCACGGGCAAAATAGCGGCGGGCGAACAGAAAACGTTGCTCCTCGATGAAGAGTTAAAAGTTGCCCGGCAAGCGGGAAGGCAGAAAGAACGCGAGAAACACGCGCGGCTGGCTTCGCGCGATGATAAGCGTGTGCGGTTTCTTTGCCCGCAGGGAACGGCCCGACATAGTGCGGGAAATGGTAAAGGAATTCTATATATCCCGCAAGGTATGTGTAGGGCATGGCTTTGACCGTTTTGATTTATCGGCTATGGACCGGTATTGTGTTTTTGAAGGCCCCGCCTCGTAGAGCGGGAAGCGGGGATTATAGCGCGGGGGCATTGTCTCGGTTCCCGTGAGCGGTAACGATAATTTGTCGCGTTTGGGAAAGGTCGTCGGCTGTTCGCGGACGCGCCGTGATGCGTCCTCGGTTGGGACGCGATTATTCGTGAACGCGCCTTGTGGTGTCCCCGTCTGGACCGGATCTGATCGCTAACGGGGGGCGCAACGTTTCAGGCGCGTCCGGGATTGTTCGTGAACGTGCCGTGTTGTGTCTCTGACGGGTTATCGGTTGTTCGTAGACACGCTTTTTAGTGTTTATGACTGAACCGAGACTGCTCGTGAACTCGACTTGCAGCGTTTCCGGCTAGGCCGTGATTGTTCTCTGACGAGCCTTGTAGGTTCTCTGATGAATTTGCGATTATTCACAAACGCGCTGCGTACCATCTCTGCCGGGTACGTGGCTGTTCGTAGACAAGCCGTGCCGCGTTTCCGGCGGGACTGCGGTTATTAACGGACACGCCGCGCAACGTCTCCGGCGAGTCTGTGGTTGCTCGCAGGCAAGCCCCATCGGGTCTGCGGTCATTCGAAAACGCGCCGTGTAGCGTCCCTGACAAGTCTGCGATTATTCGTGAACGCGCCGCGCAATGTCTCCACCGGGTCTGTATTTATTAAAATATTCAATGGTTTAATACCCCGCAGCTTGCTACGGAAAACTGGGGGTGCGGGGGATTTGTTCCCCCGCATACGCAAAGATTTCAAGGAGAAATCTTCGATACCGCAGGGCTTGCCCTGCGGTTATTCATTTCCCCAGTATAAAATTTGCGGTTTTATCTATAGCTTTAGAAAAAATATCAACAGTCTCGATAATATTTATTACCATAGGTATACCAATACCATACACATCAGCCAAATGTAACAATAGGCACCCAAATAACTCATTGCATATAAGCGGGATAACGTATTTTTTGGGTGGTGCTGGTATTATTCTTTCTTCAGAAGGCAATAAATACTTTTTGCGGTGTTCGCCTTGCTTGACTATCATATATACAATCATTTTTATTGCAAGAACACTAAAAATGATACCGTGAATTAGGAATAAGATAGGAATAAAATCTGCAAACATTCAGTTATTTGCCTTTTCTGGTTTCTACTGCCGTATCTGTATACGTATAAAGAGTATGCGCCTCAAATTTACTCCCTGCGCTCAAGCCAATGCTCGCAGTTGTTCCTGGATTTTTTCCTTCAAGCGAGATGACCATTTCTGTGCCAAGGGCTATGTCAAGGACTCCAATAGAAGCAACAGTAAGAGACCCTCCTGAAACCACGCTTGAACCTTTCATATCATCGGCTTTTGAATTTGTTGATGTAGTAATGTTTAGGCTAACAGACCCGCCCGCTCCATAATGTTGTGCTCCAACGCCTGTTGTAGTATAACTGCCTATTTCTATGGAGAGCGGGTGCGCCGGATCCCACGCAACAATAATACCTTTTTCGATTGTCGCACCAGTTCCCGCTCCTCCTGTCGCGCTGATTCCTATCTGGAATGTGAGAAGCCCCCACAAATCCACCCAATTCACCGGATCATTGTTCACATACGCAAACCAGTTCACCCCATCCCGTATGGGATCTACAGTAGTAAACCTTGCTACCTCCGGCTTATAGTCCCGGTAGCCGTAGTTGTACAATCCCGTGGCCGTGTCGTAGGGCTTACCGGTATAGCCAAGGTTCATCCCGCTGTTCAGGTCTCCCTTATACGGTTTCCCGAAAGCGTCGTATTCGTAGCGGTCTTCCAAAAGGCCGTAGTCGTTTGATATGCCGCGCGCACTGCCCATTATGTCTTTTTCCAGATACACCGGTTCGCCGTTGGCGTAGAGCGTCCCCACTTTATGGGAACCCCATACTATCAGTCGGAATATAACCTTCTCGCCTCTGATCTTCAATATGGTCATTATATTTCCCTTTTGATATACCTATTGTAACGTCGGCTATTACGCCGACAAATAATGCGGCATCCAATTTTATACCTATTCTCAGTTCATTGGTTGTGGAATATTCAATGAATAGCGATGAGGCCATTGAATAGTGAAATTTATTGTCCGGTTTAAATAAAGACAGGCGAATGCCAGTGGCTCCGTACAATCTATTATTTTCTGTGGAGACCTCAAGGAAGGCCGGAGTTTGAAGTTGCCATTCTCCACGTCCATATAGAGACAGATAAAAAGTGTCGGTAAGCCACAAAGGGATAAAACCAATTTCAACGGGCAAGAAAGCACTATACCGATCGTTTGGACTTGAGAGTTGCGCCGAAAGTATGCTGGTATTTATGTTTATTCTGTTCGCAATAATTATATTCATATTTATCAGATGGGAATCCGAGTAAAATCCGCCGATTTTCGTATCGTAAAATATTCCAATATCCCCAACGGACCATCCCCAATTATAACTATTCTCGCTGGCAACGAAGCTGGACAGGAGAATCATCATACTCACGAAACAAAGGAATCTTTTCATAAATTTATCTATTTTATAGGAATACTAACGATTATGGTAACATCCGGGGGTGTGGCAGAAATGTCTATACGGATATCTCCATTATGCCAATCAATATGTCCTCCGACTGTTGTCGTGATGGTAGTACTAACCGGCGAATTCGTATATGTTACGGAGATAGGTATTGAACCACTAATGCTGTTAGGCTCAATATTACCGCTGGCTTTGCTTGAATCGCCGTTTATTGTAATCTGGCCGCCTCCTACTTCGACAGTTTTCCCGCCGGAGAAGATATCTACAATTGCTCCAATCATTTCTCCCGCTGCCCTTGGTATTTTACCAGCAATTTCTTCTCCTAACGTTTGTGTCGTTGGAATTTGTGGATAAGATGTTAGGCCAAAATCGGATGCGGTAGGAGTTTTGACATTCGTGCTGGACGGTGAACCCCCCTATCACTCGCGCTCAGCCCCCACGGATCCACCCAGTTCACCGGATCGTTGTTCACATACGCAAACCAGTTTGCCCCATCCCTAATCGGATCAACAGTCGTGAACCGCGCCACCTCCGGCTGGTAGTCCCGATAGCCGTAATTGTACAGCCCTGTTGTCGTGTCGTAGGGCTTGCCTGTATAGCCTAAGTTCATGCCATTGTTCAAGTCGCCCTTGTACGGCTTGCCGAAAGCGTCGTATTCGTAGCGGTCTTCTAACAGGCCGTATTCGTTGGATATACCCCGTACACTGCCCATCACGTCTTTGCCCAGATACACCGTGCCGCCCGTGTAGGTGGACGTGTTCAGGCGGTTCATCGCCACCGCCTCGCCGTTGGCGTACAAAGTCGCGTTTATGCCTGTGAACATCGTTGTCAGGGCACCAATCGTTTTTTCCGGTCCGCTATCCGGCATCATTGTGAGATCCATGAAATTACCACCGTCCAAGTTTTGTCAATCAGCCACCGGCAGGGACTCCCGGGTGTATAGTAATTCTGCTTTACAATACCGAGAACATCTGCTATACTATGATGTATGGCATACGATACGAAATTCAGAAAGCGTGTAATTGAATATAAAGACGCTGGGCATACATTTAAGGA
>JAIRNN010000120.1 GCA_031257995.1 Spirochaetaceae bacterium
GCCCCGTATCCTTTCGGCAGCGCCTTCCGCTGGATGCCGGTTCGTAACACGTAGAAGATGCCTTCCAGTACCCGCCGGGGTTCTATCGGTTTTCTTCCCCCTCCCGGCTTCCTCCTATAGTCTCGGTTTTCGTCCCGCCGGTGTTCGGACTCAAACGCCTTAACCGCTCCCCACCGTTCATCGCTTAGTTCCCATGGCCTAATCCCGGTCCCTTTTGCTCTTTTCATACTCTTTTTTCGGCTGCTTTTTATCCCCGGATAAGTTCTTAATAAAATTTCCTTGCGATGGGGTACTCACTCATTGACGCTTGATTATGCGGATGAGCGCGTCTAGAGGGAATGTGCCTGAGATGATTACCGTGCTGCCGTCGAAAGCGGGCGGGTTTGCGAAGAGGAGTTCGGTGATGAAGGCATTTGCCGCATTCGGCTGTCCCCGTCTGCCAATTGTCACCCGCGCCAGTGACAGGATAGCCGCCAACGCCTTGGCTTCGCTGGGTGATCTTGCCGTGAGGGAGAGCGTTGACTGATAAGAAGTCTCGGCGCGGGGATCGGCAAAGGATGTCAGCGTGATGTTTTGAAGCGAGATGTCAAACGGGATTCCCACCCGGCGGATGAGGCTGGCGGTCTCGGAAGACGGAACATAATACGCGAAGGCAAGCGGTGTTTTGTCCTTTTCAGCCTCGCGTCTTGCATCGGCAAAAAACGCGCCGAGTTCTCCGCCGGAAGCCGGGTTCATAGTCTGGTCCGGGGTGCGGCCGATTTGTCCGATCTGTATGCGCGCCTCATTTTTTTCGATTAACAGGGCAACCGTGCCTTGCCGCCACCATTTTTTGCCGTCTATTGATACCTTTTTCCAGTTCGAACTAAAGCCCAGGGCGAAGTTATAGGAATAAGCAGGATATGTTCCTCGTGTTATGAGGAAATAACTCTGTGATCCGGGTTGCGCTCCGTCCGAGATGTCTTGGTACACGCCGACCACGGCATAGTCGGACTTGTCCACAAATCGCGCCGCATTTTTGTCGTGGAGGAGGCCGGGGGATATATCCTCGATCACGGTTTTCATCTGCGGGACATCGGCAAAACCGTAGGCTATCGCGCCGGGGGGCAGTCTGTATTCAGGCGGTTCGGTTTCTTTGGCGGCGCGGGACATTGTCGCGCAGGAAACCGCGAGGGCGGCGCATAGGCCGAGAATGACGAGGAAGGAGGTTGGCCCTAACGAAGGGCCTGTCCCCCGACGAAGGGGCTGTCTCCACGTGAGGGGCCTGTCCCCCAACGAGGGGGCTGTCCCCACGCGAGGGGGCTGTCCCCACGCGAGGGGGCTGCCCCTCGTGGAAGGGGCTGTCCCCACATGAGGGGCCTGTCCCCCGGCGCAGGGGCTGTCCCCACGTGAGGGGGCCTGTCCCTTGACGAGGGAGTTGTCCCCCGGCGAGAGGGGCTGTCCCCGTTTGGGAACACGTCTTCACTGTCGAAGCGGGGGGCGTTGCGGGGGGCGGGCCACCCGCAGAGGGGGTAGCGGATGACCAAACGGAGGGAGGTGTGGACACATCGACCGGAGAGCGGGCAGGAGCGAGGGGGAGACTTCCCCCTCCTGGCGCTTCATTGTCCTTGCTCATTGGCGGGCCTCGAAGTCGATGCGGGGGTCGACTATCGTGTACATCAGGTCGGAGAGCAAGGAGAGGAGGAGGCCGAGCAGGGTGAATATGTAGAGTGTCGAAAAGATGACGGGGTAATCGCGCTGGAGGGTGGCTTCAAAGCCGAGAAGACCGAGGCCGTTCAGCGAGAATATAACTTCGATGAGGACGGAGCCTGAGAAGAACATCGCAATGAAGGCGGCGGGGAATCCGGCGATGACGATGAGCATCGCGTTGCGGAAGACGTGGCCCAAGAGGATGCTTTTTTCGGCGAGGCCCTTTGCGCGGGCGGTGAATACGTATTGCTTGTGGATTTCGTCGAGGAACGAGTTCTTGGTGAGCATGGTGAGGGACGCGAAACCACCGATGACCATCGTGAGGACGGGGAGAAAGATGTGCCAGAGGTAATCGAGGATGCGGTGGGGAAGGCTAAACGAGGCCGCGTCCGCCGAGGCAAGACCACGCAGGGGGAAGAGTTTCAGATAACTGCCGCCGCAGAAAAGGACAATGAGGAGTACGGCGAACAGAAACGAGGGGATCGCGTTGCCCAGTACGACGGCGGTGCTCGTCCATGTGTCAAACGTGCTGCCGTTTCGGACGGCCTTGCGGATGCCGAGCGGGATCGATACGAGGTAGATTATCAGAGTTGACCAGAGGCCGATCGACACGGACACGGAGAGGCGTTCCGCGATTAGGGTCAGTACGGGCCGTCCCCGGAAGAGGCTGTCCCCGAAGTTGAAGGTCGCGTAATTTTTGAGCATTTCGAGGTAGCGTGTGCCGATCGGTTTATCGAAGCCGTAACGCGCCTCAATCTCCGCGATGACTTCCGGGTCGAGGCCCCGGCTTCCCCGGTAACTGCCGTCCCCCTGGTTCCGCGCCGCCGCAGCCGCCACCCGGTCGCTGTTTCCGCTTCCCGCGATACGTTCCAGCATCGCGCCGCCGCCTCCCAGCCCTTGCGCTTCGGCAATCGCCTGGTCTACCGGACCGCCGGGCGCGATCTGTACAATGAAGAAATTGATCGTGATAATCGCCCAGAGCGTCGGGATTATCAGCAACAATCGGCGGATGATGTAAGAAAGCATCGTAGTAAGTATACCGCGCTTTTGCGGGCGTGGATAGCCCCGCAGGGGGCCCGTAGGGGCTTCACTTGGGAGCGGTGTAACGGGCGAGGTCTGTCGCCTTTATCATGGGAAACATAGGATGACACGGATATACGCGGATACTTCACCCCCTGTCTCTCTAATCCGTGAAAACCCGCATCGCATCCATATGGCGCAATCTGCGAACCCTTTTATAAAAATCTGCGTTCACCCGTGGTTCTTGTGAAAATTTTTTGTGTTTTTTCACGTTTTTCGAGGCACCCACGAGTGCAAAATGTTGTTATTTTTGGAAAAGTGTGTTATACTGTTGGCAGGACAAAATGGGGATAATTTGTTGTTGTTTTCGAAAAAACGTGTTGCACTGTTGGACAGAACAAAACGGGGATAATTTGTTGTTGTTTTCGGAAAAGTGTGTTATACCGTTGGACAGGGCGTAAAGTGCCTGTTTTTTACAGGAAGTAAAGATATGAAAGAGCAAATGATCGTAAAGTTATCTCCTCGTATTTGTTTGGGCTGGATGGATGGGGGTGGGTGGCATTTCGGCTTCGGTTTCAAGGCAGCCCTGTTCGCGCTTGTGTTCATCCTCGGCGTTTCCGGCTGATACCTTTTACGCGATCTCGGCCTCATCCCCGATGACGACCTACGGCGGGAAACCCCCACCGTGCCGGATCCGGATATCGGCTTGTTTTCAGGGGATTCCTCGGCAGAGGGGGACAGCGCCATAGATTTGATAAAGGCGGCAGTGGACAGGCCCTCCCTGTCCCTTCTGCTGGCATCGGGGAACGAAAAGGTAACCTTGGGCGCGCTGGATAAGGACCTCGCAGGGGGCTGGTACTCCAGCATAACGGCAACGAGGACGACACGAGCCCCGCCGAAGTGGTCATCAACGGCGGGGGGAGAACGGTACAATTGGACGGGGCACCGAACGGCAGTCCCCTCATAACCGTGGGGAACGGCGTTATCCTGACTTTGCGGAACATTACCTTTGCGGGGCTGTCAACTGCTAAAGGATCGGCATCCGACAACTACGCCCCCGTCATCAGCGTAAGGGGCGGTGGGCATCTCATTCTTGAAACCGGCGCGTCTATTAAAGACAACGCCTTAAACTACAGCGACTCCGGCGGCGGTGTATATGTCCATGGCGGCAAATTCACTATGAACGGCGGGGAGATAAGCGGCAACACCACCGTGTACGGCGGCGGCATGTATGTCGGCAACAGTGCCGGGGATGCGTCTGTTGGCAGCACGTTCATTATGACCGGCGGAACCATAAGGAATAATACCGCCATAGGCGGCGGCAGTGTGGCTGTCTACGAAGGCATATTCACTATGGAAGGCGGTACCATAAGCGGCAATACCGCCTCAGGCGGATTCCCTACCTATGGATTCCTCGGCGGCGGTGGCGGCGGCGTGGCTCTGTTCAACACCACCTTTTCTACGAACGGCGGCGCGTTATTCAAGACCGGCGGTGTTATTTACGGGGCGGACGGGGGAGACAACTCGAACACTGCCGCCACGGTGGAAAACCAGAACAGAGTATTTGTTTTGGGTCATGCGGCCTATGTCATCGGAAAAGAACTGAAACGCGATGTCACCGCAGAGACGGGTGATGTGCTATACGACCCCTCCGGTATCAAAGTCAATACCGGCTTGGAAAGCCTCTCCAGCGAATGAAAAATTGAAAACGAATAGTGGTTAATGGACGGGGATTTCCCCTACCCCCCTGCGGGGGTAGGGGAAAATGGATAAGGATCGGGGACCGCCCGTTTCATGTGCCGGTTAAAACCCCGGTTGAGTTTTCAGAGGTTCCTCACTGTATACTCCATTAGGTATGAAAACCTCATTCGTGAAGCTCTACAAGAAATTGTCCGGCAATGATCCGAGGCGGGGCATTTTCGATGCCGGGTGTCTATGACACCTTCGGGGGGCGGGCCACCCGCAGAGAGAGTAGTGGAAGACGACACAAACCTTTATATATAGAAGGTTGGTGCTAGCCGGAGGGAGGTGCGGACGCGCCTTTAGGCTCATGCCTATCGACCGGAGTGCGTGTCCGGAGCGAGGAATCAGCCACGAAATAGCCGCAGCTTCCCCGCCTCATCTTTCAAGGGGGTTTGAAACAGTCTCACGATACCACCAGCCGATACCCGCAAGATAGGCGCCGAGCAGTTCGGTGAAGGCGGCCATTTCGCCGGGCCGAATATCGCCGATGTTGGCGATGCGGAACGTGTTAATCGCGCCCAGTTTGCCGGGATAAATGGTAAAGCCGTGTTCCCGCGCCATGCCGTGCAGCGCGTCAAAGCGATAGTTCGGGGTTTCGGGGTCGAGGATCGCCGTTATGAGGCGCGACTGGTCGGCCTCTTTCACGAGCATTTTGAGGTTATGCTTCTTCACGGCGGCAACCAGCGTGTTCCAACATTCGCTATACCGGGCGTAGCGTCCCTCCACGGTTTCCTGCTTCGTCTCCAGAATAGCCTGCCGGAGCGCGTACATCGTCTGCACCGGCGGCGTGAAGCGCGTCTGCCCGTTTTTCGCAAAGTAAGCGTACTGGTCGTAGAGATTGAGGTAGTAGTTCCGCATCGGTATCGCGCCGGTCTTCAGAAGCTCCGTTTTGTTGGCGATGACAAAGCCGATACCGGCCATCCCCTGAATGTTCTTATTCGAGGTCGAGGCCATGAAGTCCACCCCCAGTTGCCGGAGATCCATCGGGATACCGGCATAGGCGCTCACCGCGTCAACGATCGTTACGATCCCATACTTTTTGGCAAGCGGGCCGATGACATCAAGCCGGTTGAGGAGGCCGGTCGTAGTCTCGTGATACACGATGGCAAGATGCGTGTACTTTCCGGTCTTGAACTCATTTTCCAGTTTTTCGATGTCGATCGCCTCGTAAGCGGAACTTTCAAAGACGGTACAGGGCAGTTTGTAGACGGACGCGATCTTCGCAAGACGTTCCCCATACGAACCGTTGTTGACCACGAGGAGGCGCCCGTCACCGGGGACGCACGACGAGATCATCGCCTCGTCCGCTGCCGTGCCGGAACCGCCGAACAAGACCGTTTCGTATTCGGCATTGTCCGCGGCCAGCCCGGTAAGCTCCCGGCAAATCCACGCCATAACCTCGCCGAATTCACTTTCACGGGGGCAGATGTCCGCGCACACTTGGGCGTATTTCACCGAATCGCTTGTCGTGGCCGGCCCCGGATTGAGCAGCACCTCGCGGCGGACGGCGCGGCTTTGTTCTGACTCGATAATATGCGGCAAAACCTCCTCCACCGCCATCACAAGATGCCGCTCGTCGTCAATCTCGCGCCATGCGTAACCATTGATCTTGCGGATAAATGCCGGGAAATTATGCGGGTCGTTTTTGGAAACCGCCGCCGCCGCGCTCTCATAGTCCAGTTTCGGCAACTCCCGCGCATAATCGCACATCGCCTGCAAAAATGCGGGGGTGAACCGCGAGATCCCGACGAGTTCGCCGTCCACCGATGCCAAGTCGCGCCCATCCTTTGACAAGGCCCGCAGCACACCCCCAGGCGCATCCAGATAAACCTCGTCCCCGGAATCGGTCGGGCCCGACGCGAGAAGCACATTTTTCCGGCTCTCGTTGCAGAGGACAAAAAGCCCGGCGGCATCGTAAATGAGGTCGGACTCCAGCAGAAGGAAATCCCCCTTTATATGAGGCGCGCACACGGCAAGCGTCCCCATACTGCCGGTCGAAGCAAACGCCGCGTTGAACACGGTCTTGATCGCGGGATATTTTTCGGCAAGGCGGTCATAGTACTCCCGGCAATGCCCCGTCCCGATAACAATCTCCTCGACACCGGCAGCCAGCAGTTTTTGTACCGACCACTCGACAACCGCCTTCCCGCCAACCTCGATGAACCCTTTCGGCATTGCGGCAGTTCTGTCTTTCAACCGCGAGCCCAGCCCCGCCGCAAGGATAACCGCTTGTTTAATCATATTGCTCCTCCGTAAACAACTGGTCGTACAATAACCGCTTCTCTTAAAAAGAGAAAGGGGGAAGCCTCCCCCTCGCTCCCGCCCTGCGGTCCTATGCTATCCCCCTCTACGGAGCGCCGCCCCGTAACACCCCGTCGGGGGCCTCGTCCCCCGAACCCCCCGACGATGTTACTCAGTGTCCCGTTCCCCCCCCAACGGCAATTTAGCATAAAAAACGTACCGCCTTCTCGTATAGCGCTTTTATGACATCCATTTTTATTTCCGATTCATGGTAGCGAAGGCAAAATTGAGTCTGTCGTTAACCGTAATGAGACCGACCGTCAACAAATTTGCCGGAAACGCCGGCCCGATAAATTGTATATCAATAACGTTTTCATAATCACCATTATCAAAGCGTCCCAAATTAGAAATCCCCAGCCCCTTGTTTTCCGCCTGTTCGCCGATCAATTCGGCGAGTTTCTTCGCAACAGGATGGTCAAAACCGCCGTAAGCCGCAAACATTATTGATTCGATTAAATCTTTGTCAAATTCGTTGAGAAAATGTACGATCAGATGCCTGTGTTTGGGATTTAATAACTGCTTTCTCAATATTGCCGCCGTTGTTTTCGCGTTTGAAAAAAAACCATTTTCCTGATTAAAACGCGCCTCTGCGGAAATCCCGGTAACATAATTCCCCATATAATTATGCGGCTCGGAAACCAGCTCGCCGCGAATATTTGCCGCAATTCCAAGCCGGGTTTCTTTTTTATGAAAGATTTCCATAAACGCCCCGGAAAAGGCCGCCGCGATTATTTCGTTCACCGTCAACCCGTTGGGCGCGCCTTTTTCCCGCGGTTTTTTCATATCGTTCTTGTCCAAAGAAGCCGTATAAAGACGGGAAACCTGTTTTTTGCGGTATTGTTCAAAAAAGACTTGATAATCCGTTTCCGAAAAGCGGACGCGGCTCTTTCGCCATTCTCCGTTAAGCCATTGCGCGTAATCTTTTGCCGCTTGATCCAAAAGAATCGTTTCTTTGAAATACCTGTCCGCAGGTTCCGCAGGCGGTATGAGCGGGGTTGTATCAATGCCGTTATCCAGCGCCAATAACACGTCTTTCACTAAATTCAAGTGCCCGATACCGTCGCCAATAATATGATGACCCAAAATAATTATTTCAGTATTTTCATCGGAAATGACACAAAACTTAACCAAAGGCCCTTTTGAAAAATCGAAGGGAACATTGTCCGTTTTGTCGTACCATGTCTGCCAGTCCATTGCGGACGCTTCATGATATTCAACAGCGATAGAACCGCTGTTTTGAACAAGCCATGCGTTATGATCATGGTCTATTTCCACAAAACAATTGACGAAAGGATGCCGTTTGCGGGCTTTTTCCAGCGCCTTGTTAATCTTATTTCTATCCACCGATCCCTTAAGCGTTACCCTGAAACACACATTGATACACGGGGAACGCAAATACAGTCTTTCATTCAATAGCGGTAATCTGTTCATTAGTACACAGCCTCGGTATTCAAAAGAATTATTTTATCCCCGTCAGAAAGGCCGCATATAACGCATCAGCGCGGTCTTGTTCTCCAGAGGGGTCGAGCGCGGACGGCCCAGATCATCCCTCGCGCCTTTCTTCACCGCCACTTCAATAAACGTGAGCCGGTTATCCGCGCCCGCCAGCGCCTGCTGTAACGCGGCCTGAGTTTCCACGCGCAGAACCCGCTCGTAACCGCAGGAACGCGCTATGCCGCAAAGGTCAACCAAACCCGCGATAGTGGGCTGGCCGCCGACAGAATCATGGGCGCGATTATTCAGCACGATGTGCAGGACATTCTCCGGCTTTTCCGCGCCGAGCGAGGCGAGCGCGCCCATGTGCATCAAAACCGCGCCGTCACCGTCAAGAACAATCACCTTGAGCCGCCTTTTTTGCAGGGCAATCCCCAGCGCGATCTGCGAGGCGTGGCCCATCGACCCCACCGTGAGAAAATCCCGCTCGTGTCCCATCCCGTGCTTTTCCCGCAGTTCGTACAATTCTCGCGAAGCCATGCCCGTCGTCGACACGATAACATGATCCTTCGCGGCAGAGGGCGCGGTTATGACCGCCAGAACCGCCTCCTCGCGGCTCATCAGCGCGCCGTTTTCCCCCGTCTCTTCCCTGCAATACGGCAAGAACGTGTCTTTCTGTACCAAAAACGCGAAGACGGAACCGGTCCGGGCAAGCAGACAATAACATTCGGCAATTTGTTTTTGGACCGCGCCTTCTTCTTTCGCCAAAACAACGAAAGGTATCTCCATCGCGTCAAGCAGTTCGCGCGTTACCCTCCCCTGCTTTATGTGCTGCGGCTCATCGTGAACGCCGGGCTCCCCGCGCCACCCAATGACAAGGATGAGCGGCACCCGGTAAACATCCCCGTCGGCCAGCGATAACAACGGATTCACCGCGTTGCCCAGACCGGAATTCTGCATAAAAACGAGCGGGATTTTCCCCGTCGCAAGATGATACCCGGACGCCAGCGCGACCGCCGCTCCTTCGTTCACCGCAATATGGTACGTGCCGTCCGAAGCGTTTTCGGCAAGATACGCGCAAAAATGTTTCAAAAGCGAATCGGGAACGCCCGCAAAAAAATCCGTGCCGCGCTCGCGCAGTTCGTTACAAAAGAAAGAAGTTTCTATCATTGTTTCCCTTATGCTCCTTTATTCGCCCTTGTTTCCCTTAATTTTCTTATTCTCCTATCTGAATAATATAAAGTCTTTTTAACAGAATCGGCGATAATAACGCCGAACTTTACCGAAACGGCATTACCAATTTGCCGCATACTTTCAGTCCACGGACAGGGAAAAAATAATCATCGGGAAATGTTTGTATGTGTACCGCTTCGCGGATGATTAAAGGGCACCTCTGGAAACCCTAAACAAAAAGCAAGAAATATGATAAACTAAATCTATGAAACAACATGGGAACATCTCTAAAAACTTCAGTTTTTAGAAGGTTTTCGTAGGCTTTATACTTGCCGCCAATGAAAAAAGGCTGTCAAGGAGATTACACTGATAAATCAAGTTTTACTAATTGGACTATTTGAGCTAACTCATAACCATCAACAATAGTGATAGGAACTTTTCCTGTTTCAGTTGATTCGGCAACTGCGGCACGGGAAAAATGGCTTGTGGTAACAATGCAACCGGCAGCATGAGGCTGGAGACTGCCACGTAATTCGGCGACTTCTTTGCGTCCAACCGTATGTAGCCAGCGTTTCGCCTGAATTTGTGCAAGCAAATGGCGCAGAGGCCATATTCTTTTATCGAGCCGCGCATTGATGTCAATACCGCCGTCCTGACTGTAGCGAGTTACACTTACATCATTAAAACCAGAACGCAAAAGAATATCTGATATAATATGTTCAAACCGCTCTGGATCGTAGGCTAGTAATTGTTTTCGGGTATTTTCCAACGCCGTTTTATCAACATTATCACTTTTATTGTCATTAACAATATGATTGATAACTTCTTTGTCTTCGTCATTGTTTTTAGGCGCGGCATTTATAAGTTCCCGCATAATTCCCGTGTCATTCGTAAGTTGCACTGTTTGAGGAATCGTATGAACGCGGAATTCAAACACCCACACCGTTCGCGTTTCGTTATGTGAATCGATTTGTTCTTCCTGATAGCACCGCAAATATTCGAGTAGGCCCAGAAATCCCCATCGTTTAACACCGATAGCGGTGTTGCGTCGACCGCTAATTTGAATAAAAGCATAAATGGGGAACATTTGCAATTCCTGTTCGACAATACGGGCGTTTAGTCCACTGACGGTTTGCTCTCCCGCCTTGCCCGTACCAGTGTAGATAAGCACATCTCCTTCAAGTCTATCGTGATAGGGATTCTCTATGATTTGCCGCGTAGTGGGAATTGATGTGAAAATTACAATACGTTGGACTTCACCATCTGGCAATTTTTTTACGCGAATGCCGCCAGTATTTCCAACGCCGAGCGATTTATAAATCTCATTGTTTGAATAAAGCATTGCAACAGAAAAACTGTCATAGATTTCATCCACAGGTATCTCCGTAATTGATGATTATTCATCGGTGCTTCGCACATATCCATAATTGTCAACGCATTGATGCTGTCCCTCAATCACCGCACAAATTGAAACGCCGCTATGTTTATTTAGAATTGCTTCCTCCGCTTCTTCCAGATTTTCCGCCTCAATATAATCAGCAAACCGCTGCATTGAATCCGGCCAATAACCTACTACTGTGTAGTAATTATGGCGAAGCGTTTTTGCTGAATCCGCGTCCCGCTCAACAAGGCTCGCATGGGCAAAGCCCGCCTGAGCTACCCCCAGCGCAAGTCCGCCGCCCCCCGCAAAAATTTCCAATGACTTCATACACCTCATTATATGCCGTTTTTAGTTTCTTGTCAACGCGCGCGCAAAACTATGCCGCGCTCAAATGCGTTGCCGCGCCTTCCCCTATTTCCCGCCCGGTATTAATTCCAAAATCTGTTTTATCGGCATACAAAAAGAATCGGCCTCCAGCGACCGCTCGTGTTCGAGAATTGATTTCGCCGCGTTGACCATCGCCGGATAGGAGGCGCGGAGCAGGTGGTTCGCGTAAATAATGATGTTTGCGCCCCACCCGCACAACTCTTTTTCCGTCCAAGCGTTGTAGGTCGTGGGGACAAGCACAATCGGGATATGCTTGTGCTGCTCGCGAAACCGCGTACAAAACGCCTTAATGTCCTCGCCCGATTTTGTTTTGCTGTGGATCATCACCCCGTCGGCCCCCGCCTTTACATAAGCGTCCGCCCTCTCCAGCGCGTCTTCCACCGAAAACCCCGCGATCAAACTCTCAAGCCGCGCAATAATCATAAAATCGCGCGTTACCTGCGCCCGCTTTCCCGCCGCGATCTTTTCGCAAAAATCGTCAATTTCCGCCAGATCCTGCCGCACGTCCGTCCCGAAAAGCGAATTCTTTTTCAGCCCAACCTTGTCTTCGATGATAACCGCGGACACCCCGTTCCGTTCCAGCGTCCGCACCGTAAACACAAAATGCTCAAGTCTCCCGCCGGTGTCGCCGTCAAATATTATCGGCTTTGTCGTACATTCCAGAATATCGGTGAGACTCTGCAGCCGCGTCGTCAAATCCACCGCCTCAATATCGGGCTTCCCCTTGCTCGCCGAATCCGTCAAACTGGACGACCACATACCGTCAAAACTATGCAGCCCGTCCCCTTTCAACATCTCCAGATTCTCGATAATCAACCCGGAAAGCCCTGAGTGCGCCTCCATAATCCGCACGATTTTTTTGTTGTCGATAAGCCTGCGCAACATCCCCAGACGGACATCGGGCGTTGTCCCCACCTCACGTATCGCGTTGTTCAACGTCCCGGAATTGACCCCCCGCGTGTAGGGAATTTCAATCACCTCGCCGCCCAACTCCGCCATCGCCGCAAAAACATCGTCACGTTCCTTTTGCAACGGTCCCGATTGCCAGTCGTCCCCGTGAATGATCGCGTCCGGCTTGTATTTCCGCAGATTCGGCACGTAACTCCATTCCTCTTGCGGAACGACACGCGCCACCCCC
The DNA here is from genome assembly GCA_031257995.1 of Spirochaetaceae bacterium. GTDB lineage: Bacteria > Spirochaetota > Spirochaetia > Treponematales > Breznakiellaceae > JAIRNN01. Next base: position 12,264 of record JAIRNN010000120.1, read on the forward strand.
TTAATATTTTCAATCACGGACTTGCGCTGCTCATACGTCAAATGCGGCAGCCGTTTATGATTCGCAATCGCCGAATCCGTCAGCAACCCGACGAGCAGCTCGCCCCTTTTCGCGCCCTCTTTGATAATGTTGATAATGCCCGGATGCACAATATCGCCGCGCATCCCCAAATAAACAAGCCTCTCCATAACCCTCTCCCCGAAATCGTATTATAATACGCCAATTCAAAAACAATATATAGTGCTTCTACCCAAAAAATATAAAGAGGGGGATGCCCGATGCCACACGCGAAACAGGCACAGACGCTGTGCTTGGCGCGTTTAACTATTCGGTGGCACGGCGCGGGACCTGAGAATGTTTTACCGTACATAAAGGCAACAGGCCCTCTCCCCCTTCGCTCCAGACTTGCTCCGGCTTTACAGCCTCCGCAATTCTTACGCTTACCCCCTCAGCGGCACCCATTGCCACGCACGAAACATTGAGCGCGTCTTACCATTTCTGCGGCACGGTGTGGGCCTCAAAAAATGCCCAACCCCAGATAAACGCAACAAGGCCCCGGCAAGTCTGCCCCCCGCAACGCCCCCGTCCATCCGTGAATTGTAAATGGATAATGGAAAAGGGAAAATGATAAGAGGGAAACGCATGGTTTTCATATGTCAATTATCCTTTATCTTTTATCTTTTATCCGTAGGGGGAAGCATCTACCTTCCCGTTGACCGTCAGTTTAACCGCTTCCATGTTTTCAAGGCCGTCATTATCGACAACCTTCACCGCGATATGGTGCGTCCCCGGTTTCAGAGCAATAACCTGTTTTCCTTCCTTGTCCCATAAAACCTGCGGCTTGAATTGCTTGCTTTCAGGGTTGTAGGTAAAATCCCAACTGTAAAACTCAATACCGGCGGAGCTGTCCCCGGAAGCGATGAATTCAATCTGCCGTACGCCCTTATCGTCTCTGGACAATTCTTTTACCTGCACGCCGATAGACGGCTTTACCGCAATAGGGACAATGTCTTCAACCTTAACCAGTTTTATGATGCGGTCTTCCCTGTTTTGGAGGCGGGCCACTTCTTCAATAGCCCCCTTGCTAAACGAAAAGGCGATAATATAGCCAATGGGCTTTTGTGCCGCAATATTCTTTTCAAACAGGTTTTTATCAAACCGTTCAACGGCGGATTTGAAATTATCAATGACGTTGCGCCCGATATTATCCTGCCGTTTTACCTGTATCGGCGTATTATCGCCTGTTCTGCCGTCCAAACCAAAATCGCTTCGCTGTTTGATGTTGGGCGTACCGCCGAACTGCTGGACAATCCACGTCTCAAACTGAAAAGCGTCCTGGTAACGGAGCGTGTCGTAGTCGTATTTGTGTAACAAGGTGATGAAGGGAGCGGCATCGGTATCGGCAGTGTAGGAGGAAGAAAGGAAATCCATATTGTTTTTCAGGCGGAATTCGGTAACCTTTACCGCCGCCGGAGACTGGTCAATGCCGATCCATTGCCGTCCCAGTCGGTCCGCAACGGCAACCGTTGTGCCGCCGCCCATGAAGGGGTCAAGGACAATATCACCCTCGTTGCTTGAGGCTTTTATTATCCGTTCCAATAATGCTTCGGGCTTTTGCGTGGGGTAGCCGATACGCTCTGGATCATTTGCGTTAAGGATATTGATAAACCACCAATCTTCGGGTATTTTTCCTAAAGGATTGGGCTTATACACTTTATCTGTCCCTTTGTGTTTTCCCCACATTGCATCATCTTTTCGGCCTATACCTTCCGCTTGGTAAGGCACTCTTATTGCATCAGAATTAAAGACATACTGCTGACTTTTTCCATATCTAAAAATAATATCATGTCTGCGTCCGAAATCCATTTTCGGTGCTCCGCCGCCTAAATAACACCAAATTATCTCATTCCGAAAGTTATTCATTCCAAAGAGCCTGTCCAGTATTTCCGTTTTTATATAATGACTTGCATGCCAGTCGCAGTGCAGATACATACTGCCCGTGGATTTGAGGACGCGGCGCATCTCCACCACCCGCACTTTGAGCCACGCGATATAATGGTCAACGCCGCCGGCCCACCGATCCTGAAAACTGCGGATTTCTCCCTTGTCCCCCCAGATGACCTCGTAGTTCCGGTTGCTGAAAAACGGCGGGTCAAGGTAGATGAGGTCTACGCTCTCCGCTTCCATGCCCTTGAGGATTTCGAGGTTGTCCCCCTGTATCAGTTTATTCATGAAAAATGCAAGTTCGTTATCAGCCATTGCGTACCTCCCTGCCTCCGTGTAAGCATAGCGTATACCGGCTATCCTGTAAAGCGCGGTCTCCAATCACTATCTCAGGCATCAATCTCCTTGCTCCACGATTTTTTTCACCTCGTTGCCGAAGCCTTTTTTCATCACCAGCGCCTTGCCGTTTTTGATAACGACGCACAAATCCTCCACCCCGCAAAGCACCACCGGCACATCCGAATAGACGAAATTGTTTTTAGACGAAACGGAAGAAACAACCGAAACTCCCGCCGCGAGACCGGAAGCCGCCTCTCCGTATTTTGCGAGGGAATCCCACGTTCCCGCATCGTTCCAGTCGAAGGCGGCTTTCACCATAACCACACTACCGCTCTTTTCGCTCACCGCATAATCAATGGAAACCGATGGCGTATTCCGATACGCCGCCTCGACAGCCGCCGAATCGCGCAGCGCGCTTATCCCGCCGATAGTTTCCCATGTTAAAACACCTAAATCAACGTCAAAAGCGCGAAACACATCCGGGGCGTACTGCGCCAGTTCCCGCAGATAAAAATCGGGCCGGAACCCGTACAGCCCCGAATTCCAATACCATTTCCCCGACAAGACATATTCTTTCGCGGTCTTTTCGTCCGGCTTTTCCTTAAAATGCGCAACCTTCGCCGTGTTCTTATCGCCGCCCCCAAGTAAAGCCCCTGCGGGGCCCGCCGCTTCTATGTAACCGAATCCGGTCTCAGGAGAACGGGGCGGAATCCCGAACACCACAATATTCTGTTCCATCGAACAAGCGGCGGCAGTCTCGGCATCTCGCACAAAGTTTTCCGTATCGGTGATGATGTGATCGCTGGGCAGAACCAGCAGATTGGGCGTATCCCCGGCGGCACTCCCCGCCTCTTTCGATGCCCTTTTCGATGCCCTTTTCAAAAGATAGTTCGAGACCAGCGCGACAGCCGGCGCGGTGTTTTTCCCGCACGGCTCCCCGATAATCACGATTTTTTCGAGCGGTATTTTTGGGCCGCCCGCCGCACTATTTGCCGCGCCGTTTTCTGCCAGTGCCCGCATCTCATGGACTGCCAAATCCACCCACCGTTTCCGGGTAATGATGATGATTTTTCCGGGAACATCCAGCAAAGACGCGCGCAGTGCCGTCTCCTGCAAAAAACTCCTCCCGCCAAAAAGCCGCATAAACTGCTTGGGCCGCTCCGCCGTGGAAGCCGGCCATAACCGCTCCCCAACCCCGCCCGCAAGAATAAGAACATCACTAAACAATCAAATCTCCCACCATCATAGGTAAAGTGTACGTGTAAATGCCCCCGTATGTCAACAGAGACAGCCGAATAGAGCGGAACGGACTGAACGGATGTATGCGGATTCTCCAGTCATTGCTTGGCCGACATAATTTCGACACCATTGTCTAGTATAATCAAGCAGTCGTATTGTCTCACGTTAAATCTGACTGAAGGCAACTGGGATCTCAAGTGAGCCTGTTTCAAAACCCCTTGAAAAGGTAGAAAAGGAGGGGGAAGTCTCCCCCTTCGCTCCAGCCCTGCGGGCTTATGCTATCCCCCTCTGCGTGGGTTTTCCACCCCCGCAACGCCCCCGGCGCAATGTTTGGCTTGATCTTGTGCTGGTTTTGGAACAGGCTCAAGTAAAAATCTGACCATAGCAAGGTTACAATCAACCCTTAAAAACCTGATTTTTGGGAGTACTATGGGGTTGACTATGAACAGCAACAAGCTTTGGCGGACATAACCGGGCCGCGTTACCGCATGGCAAAAAAAGGAAAAAACTGCTATCCTGAACGAGTTTTGCATGAACACCGGCTGCAACCAGAAATAGACAATCGGATTCTGAAAAGCCTCCCTGTGAGCGAGGAACTTAAGCAGCGGCTTCGGGAGAAAAAGGCCGGGATCAATGTTCTTAAACTCCAAAGAGACTTGGACGCGGCTCTTGAAAATCCATGCCGTTTCGTTCACTATTCTCCGGGAGCCCCTGACTGCCCAAAGGCATGGTCAAGTTTTACCTTAAAATTTCATAAGCCTTTCGATCAAATTTTTACGTGAGACTTCACGTACCGCGCATTTCTATTGCGTCTTGACAAGATTTGGAATAACGCCCGTGATGTCTTGCAGCCGCCCCGGCAGAACATTATAATGGAAGATAATGTTTCGAGTGTTTGCTGTTGCGCTGATGTTGGGCCTTCTTGCCGTTTCGTGCCGGAAAAAGTCGGCTGACGAGGCGCTTTCGCCGCCTGAGACACCGCTTTTTCTGAAAGAGGGAGTCGGGTATGGCGTGGTTAATGCCTCGTTTGCCAATGTTCGGGGGGAGCCTCACGCCGCCGCCGTTTCGACCGGGCTTATCCGCAAGGGGAGTGTTGTCGTGGTTATTGAGCGGCGGGCTGTTCCGGTTGCGGAAGATCCAAACGGGGCGATGCAGTTTTGGGCGTTTGTCGAGACTCAGGTTGCAAGAGACGAAGTTGCGGGAACGAGGCTGGTTGCGGGATGGCTGCTGGAGGACAGCATGGATTTTTACGCGAGTCTGCCTAAGGCGGAGACGGCTTCCACGCTGATGACGCGATGAAAGCGTTGCTTCTCTGGCTTGTTCCACCATTTGTCGGCGCGGTGATTGGTTTTTTGACGAATGTGCTCGCGATCAAGATGCTGTTCAGGCCGTTACGCGCCTATCACATGGGCCCGTTCCGGCTGCCGTTTACGCCCGGCATTTTTCCCCGCGAACGGTCGGCACTGGCAAAAAGCATCGGGGCTATGGTTGCCCGCGAGCTTCTGACCCCTGAGATCATCCGCGAACGCCTTGAACGGGACGACGTGAAACAGCTCTTGAAGGAAGGCGCGGCGAAGCTGACGGAAAAAGTTGACGACAACTATCTCGCACTGTGCGCGTCCCTCATCGAATTTTTGAAAAAACCGGAAATGCGCCGTGAGCTTGAGGCGTTTGGGCAGAAGTTTTTGACCGGGGTGTTGCGGAAGCTGAATCCGGTACAGCGACTGTTTGTTTCTTTCGCTAGTTATGACCAAACGCTGTCGGAGAAGATGCCAGAAATCATTGACGATCTGATCAAAAATCTTACCCGGTTGCTTGAAAGCGACCCTGTCCGTGTGAGTCTCCTCGTGTTTATCGCGACTTATCTCGGATCGGAGTCCAACACGGAAAAATTCGTCGTGGTGGTAAACGGCGCGATTCCCGGCGTGATGCAGAGGCTCGATGTGGCTGGTCTGGTGGAGGCTCGGATCAACACGCTGCCGATGGAACGAGTCGAGCGGATCGTTCTCGACGTGATGGCGGACAAGTTCAAGTGGATCGACATTTTCGGGGCAATCCTCGGTTTTCTCATCGGGATTTTTCAGGCGGCATTCTCATTTCTCGTTAATCGATGATAGAGTGCTTCTCCTTAAGGAAATACAGAGCGGGGGATGCCCAATGCCGCGTGCGAAACGTTGAGCACATTTTGGCATTTCCGCAACACAGCGTGGGCCCAAAAATGTTCCACCACAGATAAATGCGACAGGCCCCGTCTCCCCTCGCCCTGCGGTCACGCTACCCGTTTGCGCCCACAAAACCATACGGCGCATGGTTTTGTGGGCGCACGCCAAGCACCCATGGACGGACGCATCACCGAGTGCGCCCTGGCCCGAAAGTCCAAAACAGGATGTTGAGGGCTGTAGAGTTCCGCCCCCGCAACGCCCCCCGGCATCAATCACGGCCTTACCTCAGAAAACCGCAGATGAACACAGATTCTTCACCCCGGACTTCTCTTAATCTGCGTTCATCTGTAACATCTGTGTGTATCTGCGGTTTCCCGTAATTTATCCTTAAAACTCGTGTTTAGGTAAATACGTATCAATCTGTGGCAAACGAAAATTCTGACTTCGGAGCATATCGATAATCGTGTGAATATCATCTAAAAAACCGCCCTCGTGTGCAGTTATCGATAAATATCTGCACGTCAGTCGGGTTGAGATCAGTCATTTCCGGCATGGTAAGGGTAATTTCCATACGGTTAATGTACCGCATCAGGCAGCAGAAACGCAAGCGCCTCCGTGCTTTTGCGTTTATCCATTGAAGCTGTTCCAAAACCGGCATAGGGTCAAGCTCAAACATCGCGCCGGGGGCGGGCTCGCCGGGGTCCTATTGCGCTATCCGGAGTGAAGCATTTTTTTGGGCCCACACCGTGCCGCTGGAATGGTAGAAACGCGCCTAGCAACCGTTGTGCCCATTGCGCGCACGGCAACGGGCGCCGTAGAGGGGGGTAGCGTAAGACCAAACGGAGGGAGATGCGGACGTGCCTTTAGGCGTGGACGTATCGACCGGAATGCGTGTCTGGAGCGAGGGGGAGACTTCCCCCTATTTCTATTTTCTTAAGAGAACAACCATAGACAACGTATTTCGCCCACCACCCGGAATTGCCGCCTCTCTATTATGAACACTTGCTTTTTTCAGATTTTCGTTCTATACTGAAAGAATGAATAAAAGAACGATTTTCGTTGCGGTGTTATTGCCGCTTGTTGTTGCCGTTGTTTGGACTGAGGGTAAGGTTGACAAAAGGAACGAGCCCAAGGCTGATGTGAGCTATGCGTTTGGCATGGTGTTGGGATACGATCTCAAAGAGACCGGCATTAAGATTGATTACGATCATTTTGGGGAAGGTCTGCGAGCGGCCATGGAAGGAGAGGAGACGAAGCTTCCCTTTGACGAGGCGGTGGAATTGATACAGGCAGCGTTTATCGCGATGCAACAGGCGAAGATGGCGGAAGACCTCGAAAGAGGCAGAGAATTTCTCAAAGATAATGCGGCGCGGGACGGTGTACAGGTAACGGAAAGCGGTTTGCAGTACTTGGTTATCGAGGAAGGCGCCGGAGAAAGGCCCACAGAGACCGATGTTGTCCGGGTGCATTATGCGGGGACGTTGATTGATGGGACGGTTTTTGACAGTTCTCTGGCAAGGGGTGTTCCGTCCGAAATTCCGCTTGATGCGGTGCTTCCGGGCTGGACGGAGGGGCTTCAGTTGATGAATGTCGGGGGCCGCTACACGTTGTATGTGCCATCCGAGCTGGGTTACGGCGAATGGGGCGCGGGCGATGTCGTTCCGCCTAATTCCGTGTTGATTTTTGATATTGAGCTTTTGGACATTGTGCGTGAGGACGAAGCCGCCGACGGTGTGGAAACCGGCGAAACGTCATTACCGGAAGGCGATGCGGACAGGGAAAACGGCGAAACGGAAGAAGTCACCGAGTATGAAGAGGAGTGATCCCGTTCCCAAACGGTGAACTCAATGTTTACCTATTGTCCCTCTTGCGCGGGCAAAAATATTTCGTTTAACGAAAAGAACCGTTTTTTCTGTCCCGATTGCGGTTTTTTGTACTATCATAACACGGCGGCGGCAAGCGGCCTCGTGATCGCCACGAGGAACGGCCTCCTTTTTCTGATACGGGGTTCCGAGCCCGCATGCGGCAAACTCGACTTGCCCGGCGGCTTTGTCGATCCCGGTGAAGGTCTCATCGAAGGGTTGCGCCGTGAATGCCGGGAGGAACTCGGCTGGGATTGCGGCGAAAACCTTGCCTTGTTTGCTTCGTTTCCCAACGTGTATCCCTACAAAGGCATAAACTACAATACCTGCGATATGTTCTTTAGTGTTGACGCGCCCGAATTAACCGAACAAGACCTTACGTTGCAGACGGGCGAGATCGGCGGGTGCCGCTTTATCCGGGAAGATAAACTCTGTTTGGACGACCTTGCCTTTTCATCGACGGTGCGGGCGGTCAAAGCCTTTCTGACAAGAAAACACTGATGTAATCCCGCTCATCATCCGCCGTTCCCCGTATTTCCCCGTTTTAGTGCCTCCCCTTTTAAGACATTAGACTTGTTTAACAACCCGGTTGGTTGTCTCACAAGCCTTGCGGTTTTTCAGGTTAAACCCTAACTCCGCTTAAAATAGGTAGTCTAGCTTCAATTTTTGAAAGAGTTTTCTAAGTTTTACCGTAGTTTCGCTTAGGCGCCATTCACCTCGTATTTTCATTTGGTAAATGG
>JAIRNN010000339.1 GCA_031257995.1 Spirochaetaceae bacterium
GCCTTCTCTTCCCACCCTTCGGGCATAACCGACAGCAATCGCTTAAATCTTGCTTCCTTCCCTCTCATTTCTTCAGTTTATCATAGTTTCTCTGCTTTGTAAAGTAAACGCATATGGGATCAGGCCCCCCGCAATTCTTTGCGGAGTTTTGCCATGCAAAACTCCGCAGGGACAAACGGAGCAAGTCTGGAGCGGAGGGGGAGGCTTCCCCTTTATATGTTCCCTTTTTTATTCCGCATAGAGGGGCAGGCGTGTCCTTCATCTGAATGGTTATGACAATTTTATTTTTAATAGGAGTTTTATTATGAAGAAGATGAAAAACGTGAATATGATGTTGGCGGGAGTCGCGGTCGGGTTGATCGCGCTCATGGGTTGTTCCAAGGGGGCCGCGGACAGTGGGTATGACATCTACCTCTTTAACGCCAAAGGCGAAAACGCGGCTCAGGTGGACGCTATGGCGAAGGCGTATCAGGAAGCCGCGGGGGTACGGGTGAAAACCTTCTCCATTGGCGCGGGCGCGGAACAGAGCGCGCCGATGAACACGGAGATGAACTCGAAGAATATGCCGACGATCTTCTCTGTGCAGGGGATCAACAACCTTGCCATGTGGCTTGAAGGGGGCTATGTTCAGGATTTTGCGCTGGTAGAGAACAATGCGGCCTTTTCCAAACTGGCTGCGGACATTGCGCCGGATCTCAGGCTGACGCTGGGGGGAACGACGAATTACGGGATTCCCTACAATCTGGAAGGTTACGGCTATATCGTGGATACGAAGATGCTTGCCGAGCTTTTCGGCAGTGCCGATGTGAAGGCGGTTATCGAAGACATCAAGGGCGCGACCTACGACGAGTGGGAGGGTTTCGTTACCGAGGCGGATAAGTGGATCAACAACGCCCCCGCCGCCGCGTTTACCCTGAACGGAAAACCGTACACACTGGCTGCGGCCAAGACGGCGCTTACCGGCAACTTGAACGGTGTCATTGCCTTTATGGGTTCCCAGCGCTGGACTTACGGGGATCACCTGGTCAACGTTGCCCTTAACGCGGCATTTACCACCATCAACGATTCCCTCAACGCCACGGAAGCGGACGTGCGCCGGATTCGCGGCCCTCTGGCTGCCTACGCCAAGGCGCTGGACTTCAAGACAAGGCATCTGGCGGGGAAGAACGGCCCGGCCAAGCGGGGGCAGGACTTGGTGTCGGACGCAAACTTCGGCTATGACCAGGCGGTGCAGGTCTTCGCCGAGGGCAAGGCGCTGTTCCTCAAGCAGGGCAACTGGGCGTACAACAACATCCTCACGGTGAGCAGGGAGGTTGCCGAGCGCCTGTACTTCCTGCCGGTTAAGATGCCCATTACTGCGGCGGATATTACCGCGCAGGGGGTGAGTGTTGAAAAGATGGCGCGTTCCATTCCGGTGTTCGTGCCGAACTACTACACGGTCAACGCGCTTTGTTCCGAAGAGGAAAAGCAGAAGGCATATGACTTCCTCGTCTGGATGAACACGTCCCCGGAGGGACAGCGTTTCATCATCGAAGACATGGCCTTTATCCCCTACAACGCGGACGCGGCGGTGACGACGGTGCCCAACTCGCTGGGAAACTCCATTCTGGAGTACATAAAGGAGGGGGACACCATCGGAGACCGCTGGCACGGCGCTCCCAGCCCGTGGGCAGGAGACGGGCTCGGTGCCTTGTTGATGGAACAGTACCTCATAAAGCCTGAGTGGTCGCCGGGGGATTACGAAACCATCGCGGATTTCGGTGTAAACCGATGGATAGAACTGTTGAACCAGTAGGCCTTGCGCACTTTCGTCCCGGTAGAGGCGGCGGAAGCACGCTTAACCTTATTTAATCAATCTATATGCATTCTGTATGCGATTTATAATGGAGGTTTTTTGTGAAAAAAATAAACAAATTATCGAACAAATCGATATATGCGCGCTGGTTTTGGCCTTTTGTGATTCCGGCGCTGGTATTCTTTACTGTGGTGATCATCCTGCCCTTCATCGTGGGAGTCTTCAACTCCTTTACGGTGTGGCGGGGTTCGTACTATTTTAACCCGGTAACGAGGACGCGGGCGGGCAGCGTCTTTGAAGCCGTCAACGGCCTCAACAACTACCGGAACGCCCTCAAAGATCCCATGTTCGTCCAGGCCCTGTGGTACACGGTCCGGTATACCCTGATCGCGGTGGTATCGATAAACGCGGTCTCGCTCACTCTGGCCCTGCTCATCAACAAGATGACCCAAACCTTAGCCGGGCTCTTTCGTACCGTGTTTTTCCTGCCCAATATGCTGGGCGGGCTCGCGCTGGGCTACATATTCCAGTTCATCTTCCAAGTGGTGTTCACGGATATGATTTTCAGTCCGGAGGGGATACTCCACATCGAAGCGCTGCGCTACATGACCCAGCACAGCGTGAAAGCCCTCTTTGCCCTGGTGATTCTCACCACATGGCAGTCGTCCGGCTACATGATGCTGATCTACATCGCCGGGCTTAACACTATCCCCAAGGACTACTACGAAGCGGCGAGCATAGACGGTTCGTCTTGGTGGCACACCTTCCGCACGATAACCGTTCCCATGCTTATGCCCTCTTTCACGGTGGTGCTGTTCACAACGCTCTCCAGCAGCTTCAAGCTGCTGGATCAGAACGTGGCCTTGACGGACGGGAACTTCAACACCCGGATGCTGGCCTACCAAATACTGCGTACCATACGGGACTCAAACCCGGCGGATTACGGCAAGGCCCAAGCCCAAGCGGTGATATTCTTCGTCCTGGTGGCGGTCATTACCCTTACCCAAGTCTATCTCACCAAGAAAAAGGAGATTGAAGCATGAACACCCGTTATCATTTCAACGTGCCGCGCATTCAGGCGGCGGTACGCTATGTCCTTATGAGCATAGCCGCGCTCTTGACTCTGGCGCCCCTGTGGATACTCATCGTGAACTCCTTCAAGCCCCAAGTCCGAATCATCGACAACCCGGTCGCGCCCCCTCCTTCGTTTGACTTCCAGTACTTGAGCAACGCTCTGGGGCAACTGGAATTCTTCAAGTCTATCGGTTTTACGCTGTTTATCACCGTGTTCGCGGTATTTCTCATCGTGCTTCTTTCTTCGATGGCCGCATGGATCATGGTGCGGAGTAAACTGAAGATCGCAGGAGTCCTCTTCATGGCCTTCGTGGCGGCTATGCTCATCCCTTTCCAGGCCATCATGTACCCCCTCATTCAGCTTTTCGATGCGCTGGGCCTCAAGAACTTAGGCGGGCTTATCCTCATGTACGGGGGTTTTGGGCTTTCCATGTCGATGTTCCTCTACCACGGTTTCGTGAAGAGTGTGCCCCTGGAGGTCGAAGAAGCCGCGTTTATAGACGGCGCCCACATCGTCCAGATGTTCTTTTTCATCGTGATGCCGCTTCTCAAGTCCATCACCGTGACGGTGATCATCATCAACGCCATGTGGATATGGAACGACTATCTTCTCCCCTTCTTCGTCATCGGCAACTCGGAAAACAAGACCCTCGTGTTGTCCCTCTACTTCGCCCAGATCCTCGCGGGGCAGTACGGCAACCCCTGGCAGCTCATCTTTCCCGCAGTCTTGCTGACCATTACGCCCATCGTGGTGGTGTTTCTGTTCCTGCAACGTTTCATCGTCAAGGGAATCAGCGCGGGCGCGGTAAAAGGTTAGTTATAGTGCTTTTACCAAAATAAGGAGAAGGGGGAGACATCCCCCTTCGTTATCCCTTTTCAATTCCCGCAGGCCGGCCCCTCAATACCCCGTTCTTGGTCCAACCCTCTCGCTTCACAAAAAAATCTAATAACTTTGAAAAAAATTTGTTGACAAGTAAAAATTTCAGGTTTACACTTATTCTAGGTTTGTTTCTATGGAAAATAAATCTAAAATAGAGTGAGTTGGGTTTGTTATATGATACTTGTTCTCGAAGCCAGTTCCGCGTCCGTGAAGGCTTTGCTTTACGATCCTCAAAAATCGGCCGTCGTCCGTATGGCGGGGGAGCCTTACCCTTACGAGGTATCTCATACCGGCGGGGAAACCGGCGCTCAAGACGCGGACGCTGTTTTTTCCCAGTTGGTCAGGCTGGGACGCGAAGTGGCTGGCGGCGCGGAAATTGACGCACTGGTTCCAACGGGAACGTTTCACAGCGTACTCGTCTGCGGCAGGGATATGACGCCGGTTACGCCGGCTTTCACTTGGGAACACACCGGGGCAAGGGCTGTCGCGGCGGAACTGCGCGCCTCGAAGGACTATACCGCACGGTATTATCACCGCTGCGGCTGTATGGTACACGCGCTCTATCCGGCTTTCCAGTTGCTGCGCCTGAAACGGCAGGGCTTTTGTTTCGACGGGGCCGCTGTTTTTTCACAGAGCGGCTATCATTTTTGGCGGCTTACCGGAAAACGCCGCGAGACAAAGAGTACGGTGTCCGGTTCCGGGTTGCTGAATATACACGAGCTTGCCTATGACGAAGAGTTATTCGGGGAGATCGGCATTACGACCGATCAGGCGGGGCGGCTTACCGATTACCGCGAGACTTTTCCCCTCTCCGCGGAAGGGGCGGGCCTTTTGGGACTGCGGCAGGGAACGCCGGTTGTGCCCTCCTATCCGGACGGCGCGCTCAATCAGGTGGCGGCCGGGGCGCTGGTTCCCGGTATTATGTCCTGCTCTATCGGTACCAGCGCCGCGCTGCGCCTGTCGGTCTCCAGCCCGCTCGTTCCCGAAACGCCGAGTACCTGGTGTTACCTTTCGCCGGTATCATGGATGAGCGGGGCCGCCACCAACGGCGCGTGTAACTGCGTGGATTGGGCGAAGAACAATTTTTTCCCCAACGTTTCATACGCGGAACTGGAGAAGGAGCCGGTTGATTTTTCCGGCCTGCCCTTCTTTCTGCCGTTCCTGTTTGGAGAACGTTGTCCGGGCTGGATGGATTCAAGACGGGGCGGTTTTTTCCGATTGCGCGCCGAACATTCGGCACGGGATATGTACTTTAGCGTTCTGGAGGGTGTTTTGTTCAACCTCTACCAGTGCTACGAGTCGTTGCGCGCTATCGCGGGCGTTCCCCGTCATATCCGCCTGTCGGGAGGCGTTCTCAATTCGCCTGAGTGGACGCAGTTGTGCGCCGATATTTTTGGCAGGGAGATGAGTTGCGCGAAGGCGCCCCAGGCCTCGCTTCTGGGGGGCGCTCTGGTGGGTATGGCCGCCATCGGGCAGCTTGCCGATCTGGAATCGTACACGGTGGAAACGCAAAATACCGTTACGCCCGACGCTGAAAGGCACCGGCTTTTTCAGGAAAGGTTCGCCGCTTATATGGAGCTGTACAACCAGGAAGCGGTTTAACAAGAGGTTTTTATGAGCGGGTTATTCCGTTCTGAAAATAAATCAATTTTTTTGGAGGATTATATGAAAAGAGTTTTTGGTATGGCGCTCATTATGGCGGCAACGGTGGTTTTCGGCGTATGGGCGGGCGGCGGTTTGCAGAGTGGAGGGGCTTCTTCCGAGGTTGTCCGCTTGAAGCTTTCCGGCGTAACATCGGATTCGGCAAACCTTGCCGAAGCGCGTTTCAAGGAAGTTGCCGAGAGGGAAAGCGGCGGAACGATCATTGTGGATTTGTTCCCGCGCAACCAGCTTGGGGATGACCGCGCGAATGTGGAGACGACGGTTTTCGGCGACATTGACATCGCGGTAAGTTCCACCAGCTCAATCGCGACTATGTACAAGGATCTGTACCTCTTTGACGCGCCGTTCCTTTTTTTGAGCAACGATAAAGCGTATGCCGCGCTTGATGGAGCTACCGGAAAAAAGATACTTGCCGAGATGTCGTCTATCGGGTTAAGGGGCCTGTGTTTCTGGGAAAACGGATTCCGCAACTATACGAATAACAAGGTTGCGGCGCGGACTCCTGCGGATGTCCGGGGGTACAAGGTTCGTACGATGGAAAACGAGATTCATCTCGCCGCGTGGCGCGCTTTCGGGGCCAATCCCACGCCGATGGCCTTCACCGAGTTGTTTACCGCGTTGCAGCAGGGAACGGTTGACGCTCAGGAAAACCCTTTGGGCATTATTGACGCGAACAAGTTCTATGAGGTTCAGAAATACGTGTCCATCACGCAGCACGTTTATACCCCGTACATCGTGGTAATGAACGCCAAGAAGTACGATTCGCTTACTGCTGTTCAAAAGGCGGCGATTGACAAGGCGGCGGCGGAAAGCACGAAATTCCAGCGGGAGACCTCCCAGCGGCTTGAAAAAGAAATCATGGACGGGTTTTCGCGGCATGGCGTAACGGTGATCAATTTGACGGAAGCGGAAAAAGGCGCTTTCCAGAAAATTGTCAATGACAACAACATTTTCGACCTGGTCAAAACAAAAATGGATCATCCCGGTTATGTGGATGAGATGCTGAAATAGCGCGTCGGATTGACATCGCGGTTGGCTTTGAGGGGCGCTTACCTTCAAGGCCGGTCGCGGTTTTTTACAGGAGGAACACCATGAAGCTGTTAAAATGGCTGGATGATTATTTAGAGATCACCGTATGCATTGCGCTCATGTCTTTTATGACCGTTTTGCTGTTTATCCAGGTAGTCATGCGCCGGGTTTTTTCGCAATCGCTCTATTGGTCTGAAGAGTTGGCGCGGTATGTGTTTATCTGGCTGGTTTATTTTGGAATCAGTTATGGCGCTAAAATCATGAAGCATATACGGATAGACGCGTTTTTAGGCATATTTCCCAAAAAGATAAGGCCGTTTATTGTGATACTCGGTGATTTGTTATTCCTTGCCTTTGCGGTTTTCATCATTTTCACGTCTTCCGATATAGTAAACAAACAGATGATACTGAATCAGCGGAGTCCGGCGATACATATGCCGATAGCGTTAGTCTATGCCGCGCCTTTTGCCGGATTTATTTTGACCTCTGTCCGTCAGATACAGACGATTATATTCAGGGTAAAAACATTGAGGAAAGCTGAGCTTGAAGCTCAGGCCCGCCTGCAAGGAGGGGAACGTGGTTAGCGCGGCATTATTTTTAAGTTTAATTGTTTTTTTGATATTGAACATCCCCGTCGGCATTGCGATTGGGCTTTCTTCGGCAACCGCGATCATCGTCGGCGGCAAGCTCTCGCTTGGATTTGTGGCGCAGGCTCTGGTAACAGGCTGCGATTCGTTTCCGATAATGGCGATCCCCTTGTTCATTTTGGCGGGCGAACTTATGGGAGAGGGCGGCGTATCGCGGCGTATACTGAATGTGTGCAGTACCTTTTTCGGACGGGCCTACGGAGGTCTTGCCATCGTAACGGTAACGGTCTGTATGTTTTTCGCCGCCGTTTCAGGTTCCGGCCCCGCCACGGTCGCCGCGGTCGGCTCGATGGTGATTCCCACCATGCTTGAGAAAGGTTACAGCAAAAAGTTTACGCTGGCGCTCATCGCGTGCGCGGGAAGCATCGGCGTGATAATTCCCCCAAGCATACCGATGGTGATCTACGGCGTTTCCACCGGCACGTCAATCAGCAATTTGTTTTTGGCGGGCTTTTTCCCCGGTATTTTAATCGGCCTTGTTTTGATTTTTTATTGCTATGTATACTGCAAGAAACAGGGCTGGAAGGGCGAAGACAAGCCCTTCGATTTGAAATACGCGCTCAAAACCTTGTGGGAAGGCAAATGGGCGTTAATAAATCCGGTTATCATCCTGGGCGGCATTTACGGCGGGTTTTTTACCCCGACAGAAGCGGCGGCGGTCGCGGCGGTTTACGCGTTTATCTGCGGCTTCTTTATTCACCGCGAGCTGCCGGTCAAAAAACTCATCGCCGCTATCGGGAACGCCTGTTCGACCACCGGTACGACAATGGTCATACTCGGTTGCGCCACCGCCTTTACCAAAATTCTTACCATCGAACAGATACCGCAGCTTATTACGCAGTCAATTCTCAGCATAAGCGGCAATCCCATTATCATACTGCTGTTTATCAATATTTTCCTCTTGATAGTCGGCTGTTTCATGGACACCACGCCGGCCATGATGGTGCTGGCCCCGATTCTGTTGCCGGTCGCGCTGACGTTAGGGATGAGCCCGGTACATTTCGGCCTCATCATGGTGGTCAACCTGGCGATCGGGTTTATCACGCCGCCTCTGGGCATCAACCTGTTTGTGGCGGCCCGTATCGGGAAAGAGCCGCTTGAAACCGTTACCAGCGGTATTATACCGTTTATTATCGCCATGATAGGATGTCTGATGCTTATAACTTATATACCGCAAATATCGATGTTGTTGCCGTCGGTGTTTGCCCCCTGACCCGTGCCGGCGCGCCGATTGAGGCGTGCCGATAATAAGGAATGACTGTGAGCGATTATACTGTTTTGATAACGGCCCGTTCTTTTGCCGGGTCCAATCCGCGGCCTCTTGCCCTGCTTGAAAAAGCCGGATGCGCGGTAATCCGTCCCCGCGATGAAGACGAGCGGCGGCGCTTGCTTCCCGGTGTGGACGGCGTTATTGCCGGGCTGGAATCTTACGATGCGGGTATGCTGGAGAGGGCAGAAAAACTGAAAGTCATCTCGCGCTACGGGGTGGGCTGCGACGCCATCGACCTTGAGGCGGCCAGAGCGCGGGGCGTAAAAGTGGCGTATACGCCGGGAGCGAACAGCGAGTCCGTAGCCGATCTGGCGGTGGCGCTGATGCTTGCCGCCGCACGCCATGTGCCTTATATGGACGCCCTGATAAAAAAGAGCGTTTTGGATCGGCCGCCGGGACTCGAAATGTGGCGGAAAACGCTCGGCGTCATCGGTACCGGGCGCATCGGCAAGGGCGTTATGAAACGGGCATCCGGCTTTGAGATGCGGCTTCTCTGTTACGACTCCTTTCAGGACCAGGAGGCCGTTTCAAAGCTGGGCGGGGAGTATGCCTGTTTGGACACGCTGTACGCGCAATCGGATTTTATCACCGTCCACGTGCCTTTAACCGCCGAAACGCGGGGGATGATTTCGCGCGCCCAGTTCAAAGAAATGAAAAAGACGGCGGTCGTCGTGAACACCGCGCGGGGCGGCGTTATAGACGAGGACGCGCTCTGCGAAGCCCTGAAAACCGGCGAAATTTTTGCCGCCGGCCTTGACGCGACCGTTCTGGAGCCGCCCTTTGGAAGCCCGCTATGCGCCTTGCCCAACTGTATCCTGCTTCCCCATGCGGGAGCGGCGACGCTTGAATCGGCCCACGCTATGGGCATGATGGCGGCGGAAAACCTGCTCGCGGTACTCGAAACGGGAACCTGCCCGCATCTGGTGTGAGGCCGCGGGCGGGAGTCACAACAAATGCGCCAGTTTCAACGAAAAATAGATTATCTCGCGGGCGTTTTGCGTATGGATGTCAAGCTGTTTTTGTAATTCGTCCCCATCGCCCGCCTTAATCGCGTCGTAAATAGCGTGATGTTCCTGAATACCGCTGATCGTTTTTTCTTTGGGCTGTTTTCCGTACAACCATGTGGAATAAACATGCGTATTAAGAAGCCCGTACGCGCGGGATGCGGTGTGATTCCCGCCTGCCAAGATAAAAAGCTCATGAAACTGCTGATCCAGCGAATAGGTGTTCAAGAAACCCTCGATTGTTACAAAATTTTTTGCCAACTCCATATTTTCTTTTAAGTTTGTTTCAAATTTTTGTTGAAGCACAGAATGACTGCTCACCGATTGTATCACTTTTGGGGCAAACGCTTTTTCCATCATCAGCCTGAGCTCGAAAATTTCATCTATCTCATTCCAGGTAATACGCTTTATCCTGTAACCGCGCTGCGGAATATTCTCCACAAGCCCGGACATCATCAGACGGTTCAACGCCTGCTTGATCGGCGTCTGGCTCGTTTTATACCGCTCGCAAAGCTCCGGCAAATTAATTTTAACGTTAGGCTGTAACGTTCCGGCCGTAATATCCTGTTTAATCTGTGAATATACAAAATCAACCAAAGACTCACCTTCTTCATCGCCGCCCGCAATTTCAATCATCGTCATAGCCTGAATTATACTCTATTGCGCAAGAAAAAACCAAGCCGTAACATTGGGGAAAGCCCCTACGGGGGGATTGGATACGGCCCATGGGGAATGGGTGGCGGTGTCCCCATTCTGGGGAGGCGTAACGCGAGATGCCGCATCGGGGGCAACAAGGCCCCGCTTATTGGTTACATCTTTTCTCCGTGTTACTCCGTGAACTCCGTGGTTATATTCTTTGAAACGGTTTCGTTTGACAAAAGAAAACCACGGAGGACACGGAGTTTTTAGCCGCAAATCCGATGTTAATTCTTCTTTTCTCCTGATAACCGGTCCGTTTACACGATGGGTTTGGGTAACCACGAACCTTCACGAACAGGCACGAACAAATCACTCGTTCGTGCCGTCCGTGGTTTATTTCCTTGTTCTCACCGCTTTCCTTTTACCTCCTCATTAATATTGATAAGTCCCGGCGTTGAGGGTATACTGCATCAGCAAAGTGGTATTGTTGATCTTTGTCCCTGCGACAAGCTGTAAGAAGCCTTTGATGTCTATGTAGGCTCCGTTTCCGCTACCTCCTGCCTGCGCGTCGGTAATGCTAAGTCTGGAAACGGTGCTAGAGACGGTTGAGGAATTAGAAAAACACAGCCCGCCACCGTCTCCCGATGCCCCGGTGTCCTCAATTGTCACGTCCTCAAGGCTCACCGTTCCACTGGCGGTAATATACGCCCCGCCGCCCATGCCGCCGCTCGTTGTGTTTGTGATGGTCAAACCGGAGACGGCGGTGGATTGGCTGGCGCCGCTATTAGAGACATACAGCCCGCCGCCGTCTTTATTGCGGCCTCGGCATCTTCAATGTTCACGTCCGCAAGGCTCGCCGCTCCACTGGCGATAATATACGCCCCGCCGCCTGAGTCATTGGTCTCTGTTCCCTTGACCGTCAGTCCGGAAACGGTAACGCCTGTTCCTTCGAGATGGAGCCCGCGCCCGGAGGCGGTTCTGGTTGAGGTAATTGCCGCGTCCGCAAGTCGCACCGCTCCATTGCTCTTGATATACGCCTCATTGCCATCTGCGGCGCCCGTTGTGTTGGTAACCGTCAGGCCGGAAACGACGGTTTGGCTGGTACCGCTATTGACGAGGCGCAGCCCGTTACCCGCTCCCTGGGTTTTGGTATCTTCAATTGTTACGGCGGTAAGGCTCGCCTCTCCCGCGACGCTCATATATGCCATAGAGCCGCTGCCGCTCGGTGCGTTTGTGATGGTCAGGCCGGAAACGGCGGTTGGCTGGTCGGCACTGTTAGAGAGATACAGCCCGCCGCCGTCTCCCGATGCCCCGGTGTTCTCAATCGTCACGGCGGTAAGGCTCACCGTTCCGCAGGCGGCAATATACGCCCCGCCGCCTGCGCCGCCGTTCTTTGCGCCACTGATACGCACCTTGTCCAGGGTAACCGCCGGATAGTTGATATACACCGCGCCCCCGTCCGCAACGGTTTCGATGTTCTCAAACGCGCAGTTCCGCAGTCCCACCGCGCCCCCGCTCCC
>JAIRNN010000083.1 GCA_031257995.1 Spirochaetaceae bacterium
GGTGAATTGTAAGTAATTGATTATAAATAACATTTACAAAAAAACAGAGATATGCTATGGCATTCTGAAATTCCTAGTGCAACCTGATAAACTAAAAAGGGTGGCACAAATGAGTTACGAAAGAATTACATTGGAAGAAAGAGAAGAGATTTTTCGTCTGCGTTATGAAGAGCGGCTGTTTCTGCGGGAGATAGGGCAAAGGCTGAATAAGCACAAATCTTCTATTTTAAGGGAGTTAAAACGAGGCACAAGGAACAAACTATACAATCCAATAAGAGCTGAAGTGAATCATCGAAATGCGAGGAAGCGGCAATGCCCAAAATTAAAAATGACTTCTGAACTATGGGCTGTGATAAAGTCGAAACTTGAACAGCGCTGGTCGTCGGCACAAGTTGTACAATGGCTGGAAAAGGAATATCCTTGTTATACGATGAGTGAGAAAACGATATACAACTATATTCATTTCCACATGAAAGGAGAGCTTAAAAAGATTGCGCTGGAGGACTTGCGGCAAAAAGGGAAGAAGCGTCGTAAAACCACCGAAAAGGGTGAAAACAGGGGCAAAATCAGCGAAATGACCCTCATAGACGGGCGTGCTATTCCTGGGCACTGGGAAGGAGACTTGATAATCGGCAAAGGACACAAGAGCGCGTTATGTGTCATGGTGGAACGAAGAAGTCGTTTTGTTCAAATAGACCTGCTGGAAAGATACGATGCCGCCACGGTGAGAAAAACGATAGAGAAACGTTTCAAGCGGCTTGGGGGCGGACTATGCAAAACGATAACCTTTGATCAGGGCAAAGAAAACAGTGAACATAAAGTTTTTACGGAGCGAACCGGAATCAAAGTATATTTTTGTCATCCGCATTCGCCATGGGAAAAGGGGACCTGTGAAAACACTAATTTTCTGATACGCGATATGTTAAAAGGTGTTACAGACTTTCGGGAATTAAACCAGCGTTACATTTCACAAATAGCGAAAAAATTAAATGAAAGGCCGCGAAAGACACTTGACTTCCTTACGCCAAATGAGGTACTATTTGAGTTGCGCTAGGAATTACTGACTGCCCCATGAAAAAGAGGGGCCGATAGTCTCTGACGTACTGATACCGTTGACGGGGCCGAAAACCAAGAAGCTGTACCCGAAGCCGATACGGAAGATCAAGTATTACGATGCGGAATATCATCACACGGATGAATTTATCACCAATGACTTGGAGATGGCGGCGCAGGACATAGCGGACATATATAAAAGGCGGTGGCAGGTAGAGTTATTCTTCAAATGGATAAAACAGAATCGTAAGATAAAGTCGTTCCGGGGGACGAGTATGAACGCGGTATACAGCCAGATATGGGTGGCGCTTATTATATCGGTTTTGTTATGGATATGCAAAGCGGTAGACGGGATACTTGCCTCCGCTCATCAGATAATACAAATGATGAAAACAACCCTTCTTTCAAAAAGTTCCATTCTGGAATTATGTGCCCCTAAACCGCCTCCGACTAAAATCGTTTCACCTCAACTTCTTTTGGTGGGATTTGTATGGCCAATTTTTTTTTGAAGTGCGAAAGCAGGAAGGCATAGAAACGGCATCGTAAACACGGTAGAATAAAGTTGCAAAACACCATCTATCGGAGGTATCGGACATTTGGTCC
Organism: Spirochaetaceae bacterium; assembly: GCA_031257995.1. Classification (GTDB taxonomy): domain Bacteria; phylum Spirochaetota; class Spirochaetia; order Treponematales; family Breznakiellaceae; genus JAIRNN01. Next base: position 1,657 of record JAIRNN010000083.1, read on the forward strand.
TCCGATGCCGTACACACTATGCCATGGACGAAAGGAACGCGTTACAGGCAATGGAGAGTATGAGGCTACCCAAAAGCTGTAGATCCATGATACTGGCAAGCATCCAAGCAACCATATAGTGGCTCCGCATAGACGCTATAGAGCAATGGACTTGTTCAACAACCTTGTTAGTTGTTGAACAACTCTAATATTAAGGAGGTTATTATGGCAGGATTAGAAGAACTGCGAAACGTACTGCACGTCATCAGGGCGTGGCTGTACCCCAACTATCTCGAACATGGGGGCAAGTTCATTGCCCGCGCGAAGACCGAGAAGACGTTGAGCGTGGAACAGGTCTGCGCGGAAGCCGTCACCCGCGGCGGCTCGGACCTGAACTACGACACCATGGTGGACGCGGTGAACGCCTACTTTGACGAGGCGTTCTACCAACTGGCGGATGGGTTCAGCGTGGAGAACGACTACTTCTCCATACACCCCAAGATAGGCGGCACGTTTGATCACGCGGGCGCCAAGGCGGACAAGGAGAAGAATCCGGTTAACTTCGCGTTCCGCAAACGTCAGGAACTGCGGGACGTCATCTCCCGCATCACGGTGGAGATCGAGGGCGCCGCTGAGAGCGGCGCCTACATCGCCGAAGTTCTGGATGTGGCGAGCGGCGCCACAGACGAGCGGCTCACCTCCGGCGGCGTGGTTACCATACTGGGGAGCCGTATAAAGATAGACGGAGTCGACCCTTCCTGCGGCCTCTATCTGGTGCAGGCGGACGGGACATCCATCAAGGCTGCCGGGAACCTGGTGGACAACCAACGCAACCGCATTTCCGCGCAGCTACCGGTGTTATCGCCCGGCCCCTACTGGGTGAGAATAATCACCCAGTTCTCCGGCGGCGGCTCGCCCTTAAAAGACCCCCGGCAGATAGACTACGGGGTCGAGTTGACCGTCTAGCCCCCGCACGTGGGGTCAATAAGCCCCCGCATGTGGGGTCAACCTATTACTTTGCCGCCTGAAATTTATTTCAAAAATGGGGTTTAATACCAGCCCCTTGGGGCGGTTAAAACAGGGGGGACGGGGGATTTGTTTCCCCGCATACGCAAAGATTTCAAGGAGAAATTTTCAATACCCCGCCACTCTGCGGCGGGGATTCTTTATTTGGTGTTTTTCCGTTTGGAATAAAGGTCGAAGGCAACCGCCGACAGCAGCACAAAACCCTTGATAGCCTGCTGCCAGTCGGTGCTGACTCCGAGTATGGACATTCCGTTGTTAAGAACCCCGATAAACAGTCCCCCGACAACCGCCCCGATGATAGTGCCAATGCCGCCGGAAACCGCCGAACCGCCGACATAACAGGCGGCGATAGCGTCCATTTCAAAGTTTTGACCGGCCTTGGGCGTGGCGGCGTTAAGCCGGGCCGCGAAGACCAGCGCCGCGACAGAGGCAAGGATGGCCATGTTCGTGTATATCCAGAACATCACCCATTCCGTTTTTATCCCGGAAAGTTTGGCGGCCTTCGCGTTGCCGCCCAAAGCGTAAATATGCCGCCCTTGAACCGTCCGCGAGGCCACGAAATGATAGCCCACAATCAGGATACCCAGCACAATCAAAATATTCGGCAAGCCGCGGTAGAGGGCGAATACAATGGTAAACGCCATTAAAACTACGGCAATGGCGATGAGTTTTGCTATCCAGATACCACGAGGCAAGAGGTCAAAGTCATACGCCTTCTGCTGTTTCCGGTTGATTATCTCGCCTATGATGATGAAAGCGACAACGGCAAGACCTATAACGATAGAAAAAAGATGCAGACTCACACCGCCTATGGTAAGCCCGCCCAGCGGGTCCGGGATATAGCCGGACGCTATCACCTGAAATTCTTTTGGGAAGGGCGCTTTGGTCTGCCCCTGCATGATAACCTGCCCCAGCCCCCGGAACGCCAACATTCCCGCCAGAGTCGCTATAAAAGGGGGAACGCGCACAAAGGCGATCCAGAAACCCTGCCACATACCGATTAAGGCCCCGATAAGCAGCGCCGCAAACATAGCCAAAAACGGATTGAAGTGCATATCAACTATCATCACCCCGCATACCGCGCCGACCAAACAAACGATAGAACCTACCGACAGGTCAACATTGCCGGTAAGCGTACAGAGCAGCATCCCCACCGCGAGAATAAGGACATAACTATTCTGTAACACCAGATTGGTCAGGTTTACAGGCCGAAAGAAAATTCCGTTTGTCAGAATACCGAAAAAAATCATCGCCGCAATCATGGCGATAAGCATACCGTACTGCCGCGCGTTTTTCTTTAGCAGTGTAAATAAAATGTTCATAGTATTTTCTCCCTTTTGACTGGTTAATTGGATAGGATATGCCGCATAATCTCTTCCTGGGTGGCCGTTTTAGCGTCCAGTTCGGCGGTAACCCGTCCCTCGCTCATCACATAAATCCTGTCGCTCATGCCGATAACTTCGGGCATCTCGCTCGATATAAGAATGCAGGCGATACCCTGCGCCGCTAACTCATTGATAATCGTGTAAATCTCGTGTTTGGCCCCAACGTCTATGCCTCGTGTAGGCTCATCCAGAATGAAAATCTGCGGGTCCGAAAACAGCCATTTTGCCAGCACCACCTTTTGCTGGTTGCCGCCTGAAAGGTTTTCGGCAAGCTGTAAAATGGACGGCGTTTTGATATTGAGCTTTTTGCGGTAATCCTCCGCCGCGATAATCTCCTCGTGTTCGTTCACCACCCCGCCGCGGGCGATTTTTTTTAGCTTTGCGAGCGTTGTATTTTTTTTGATAGCCGCGATCAGCACAAGGCCGAATTCCTTCCTGTCCTCCGTCACATAGGCCAGGCCATGATCGATCGCCGCGGGAATAGAGTCCAGGTCGATTTCCTTGCCGTTAATCAGGGTCTGTCCGCTGATATTCACCCCGTAATACTTGCCGAAAATGCTGGTCGCCAGTTCCGTTCTCCCCGCGCCCACAAGTCCGGCGAGCCCTACCACCTCTCCGGCGTGTACGACCATGTTCACATTGTCCAGCTTCTTACGCTCCGGGTCGTCCGGGTTATAAACCGTCCAGTTCCGCACCTCAAAAACAACGCCGCCTATGGTGTTGCTCCGCTTGGGGAAGCGGTCGGTAATCTCCCGCCCCACCATGCCCTTGATGATACGGTCCTCGCTGATAGAAGCCCGCCCCTCCGCGTCCCGCTCCACCTTCAACGTCTCTATCGTTTTACCGTCCCGCAGGACAGTGATAGCGTCCGCCACCTCCGCGACCTCGTTCAGCTTGTGCGAAATAAGCACGGACGCTATATTGTGCTGGTCGCGCAGTTCCCGCAGGATTTGGAGCAAGTGCTGGCTGTCATTTTCGTTGAGCGCGGAAGTCGGCTCGTCCAGAATAAGAATCCGCGCGTCCTTAGCCAGCGCCTTTGCGATTTCCACGAGTTGTTGCTTGCCCACGCCGAGCCTGTTCACCGGCATATTGGGATTTTCATTCAGCCCCAATTTCCGCATGTACAGGAGAGCGTCCGTCCGCGTCCTGTTCCAGTCAATAATGTTATGCTTCGCCCGCTCATCCCCCAGAAAAATATTCTCAGCAATCGAAAGATAGGGGCTGAGAGCCAGCTCTTGGTGGATAATCACGATGCCGGCCTTTTCACTCTGCTTAATATCAGAAAACGCGCACGGCTTCCCTTCAAACACGATCTCGCCGTCAAATTCGCCGTGCGGGTACACGCCGGACAGAATCTTCATCAGCGTAGACTTCCCCGCGCCATTTTCCCCCACGAGCGCGTGTATTTCACGCCGCTTCACCACCAGGTTGACGTTATCCAACGCCCTCACTCCGGGAAAAGTCTTGGTTATGTTTTTCATTTCGAGCAACGCGGCTTCGTTATCCATAAAACGTCCTTTAATAAGTCAGATTTTTAAGAGTGCGGGGGGGGGGGGCCCCCCCCCCCAGGTCCCAGCCAGCAACGATTAGTTTTTACCCCGCTCAGCGAGAGTATGGTAGCCTGAGTCAATAACCGCGGACTGCACGTTGTCTTTCGTGACGATGACAGAATCGAGCAACAGCGACGGGACGATTTTCGCGCCGTTGTTGTAACTCGTGTAATCAAGGCCCGTGGGCGTCTTGCCTTGCATGATGGTGTCAACCAGCGTAACGGTAGCGGCCCCCAGGGAGCGGGTGTCTTTCAACACGGTGGCGTACTGCTCGCCTGCCAGGATCGACTTGACGGACGCCACGATACAGTCCTGACCGCCCACTACAGGCAGCGGCTTGCCGGGGGTACTGCCGTACCCAACCGCTTTGCAGGCTTCCAGGCATGAGAGGCTTATCGGGTCGTAGGGGGACAGGATGCCGTTCAACACCACGTCGCCTGAGTAGTAGGCGGACAGCAGGTTCTCCATCCGCTTTTGAGCTTCCGCCGCATCCCAGCGCAAGGTGCCGATGACGGTCCGCTCTATCTGGCCGGACGGGACTTTGAGCGCGCCATTGTCGAAGTAGGGTTTGAGCCTGTCCATCGCGCCCTGATAGAAACCGACCGAGTTGTTGTCGTCCGGCGAACCGGCAAACAGTTCGACTATCACCGGATTTGCGGAGCTCGCCTGATCGAGCTTGAGTCCGGTAACAAGGATGTCGCCCATCTGCACGCCGACCTTGTAGTTGTCGAACGACACATAGTAGTCCACGTTGGGAGACTGCATCAGAAGCCGGTCATACGAGATGACGGGTATCTTCGCCGCGGCCGCGTTGGCAAGCTGGTTGGAAAGAGCCGAACCGTCGATGGACGCGATAACCAGAGCCTTTACGCCTTTGGTTATCAGATCGTCAATCTGACGGGTCTGGGTGGCAATATCGTCATCCGAATACTGCAAGTCCACCGAGTACCCAAGCTTTTCCAGCCCCTCTTTGACCGCGTTCCCGTCCTTGATCCAGCGTTCCTCCGACCGCGTAGGCATGACAACGCCGACTAAAGCCTTTTCGTCTCCGGCCTGACCCTGTGCGCTACTCGGTGTGCCACTCTGTGCGCCGCTCGTTTTTGCACTGCGGTTGCAACCGCTCGCAGTTATCAATGCGATTACCGCCGCAGCCATCAACATTCTTTGCATCAACTTCATTTTTTCCTCCATGAAAGTTAAAATAACGCAACGCCCCGACTGCGTGTTCGTTCACGTTACGTGTATAATTAGTATGCAACGGAATTTTTAGGCTGTCAAGTGTTTTTTTAAAAAAATTTTCGGGTCTGCCGGCTATGTTGACGCGGCGCTTAAGCTATAGGCGAGCTTCGGCGCGGAGCCTTCTATGCGCCTTCAAATCGCGCCTTGTACGCTGTTCCCCATTTCTCCATAACATCAATGATGGGCCTGAGCGTTTCCCCCAATTCACTTAACGAATATTCAACCCTTGGTGGGACT
>JAIRNN010000126.1 GCA_031257995.1 Spirochaetaceae bacterium
GGAACTATGCCGGTATAAAGGTATAGAAATAGTGGAGGCGCATGCGATGACAGAGCACATACATATGTGTATATCGGTGCCACCCAAATATAGCATAGCGATGACAATCGGGTATCTGAAAGGGAAAAGCGCGATTAGGATACACAAGGAATTGCCGGCGCGTGAGCCAAAAGGATTTACGAACAAAAACTTTTGGACAAGGGGTTACTGTGTCAGTACAGTGGGATTGGATGAAAAACAAATTCGGGAGCACATACAGAACCAAGAGAAGTTGGAAGCGGGAGAACAAAGTTATCTAAATTTCTAGCCCCCTTTAAGGGGGCTTCCTCAAGCCACCGGCTTTGCCGGTGGTCTTTGACTCCTTATCGCTTTGTCAACTGACAACAATACCCCAATACAAACGAGTTTTGCTATCTGTTATCTGCTATCTTTTATCTCTTAGTATCCCCGTAGCGCCGCTCACGGCTGCCGAAATCCGCAAGCGCATCCCGCAAATCGGCTTCCGTCCAGTCGGGCCAAAACTTGGGCGAAAAGGCAAACTCGGCGTAGGCGGACTCCCACAGTAAGAAGTTGCTCGAACGGAAATCGCCGCCGGTTCGCACGATCAAATCCGGGTCGGGGATGTCCGGGTTGTCGAGGAAAGAGGATAGTCCCTTCTCGTCAAGCCCGCCCGCCCCAACGCCCGCTGCCGCCGCCCGCCTGACCGCGCGGACGATCTCATCGCGGCCCCCGTAGTTCAGCGCGAGCACTACTTGGAGCCCGGGGAAATTCTTTGTCTGGTCCATCGCCTTGCGCAATTCCGCCCTGATGTCGGCGTTCAGGGCCGTCTCGTCCCCGGCATGGCGGATGCGGATGCCGTTCTCGCGGTAGAAGTCCATCTCGCGCAATAGATGCGCCTTCACCAGACCCATGATGAAATCGACCTCGCCCTGCGCCCGCTTCCAGTTCTCGGTGGAAAACACATAGAGGGTGAGGTAGGAGAGTCCCAGCTTGCCCGCCGCCTCGACGATGCGCCGCGCCGTTTTCAGTCCTTCCAAGTGGCCGCTTGTACGGGGGAGGCCCCGCGCCTGGGCCCACCGGCCGTTTCCGTCCATGATAATGCCCACGTGCCTGCACACGTGCTCGCGCCCGCCCGCCATTATGCCCGCTCCCGTTTGGTAAAGAAAGACACGCAGTAGAGGATGGCGGCTGCCCAGATGAGGGCGAAGCAGAGGAGGTTGCGGGGCGGAAAGGTTTCGCGGAAAAGCACGACACCGGAGAGAAACTGGAGTATCGGGTTGACGAACTGGACGAAGCCCAGCGTGGAAAGGGGGATAAGCCGGGCGCCTTTCGCAAAGAATATGAGCGGGAGGGCGGTAACCGGACCGGCCAGTACGAGGCAGAGGGCGATGGGCCAGGGCAGCGTTCCCAGATAGGAAAGCCCGGCGGCGGGAATGAATAGGAGGATGACGGCAAAGGGGATGGAGGCGAACGTCTCGGCGGCGAGGGCTTCGAGCGCGTCAAACGAGAGCGTCTTCTTCGCAAGCCCGTAGAACGCGAACGACAGGGCCAGGGCCAGCGCAATAAACGGAAAACGGCCCGAAAACGCCGTAAGGAGCGCGACCCCGGCCGCCGCCAGCGCGAACGCCGCCCATTGCAGGGGCTTTAACCGTTCGCGGAAGATGAAAAGGCCCAGGACAATCGAGATGAGCGGGTTGATGAAGTAACCGAGCGATGCCTCGACCGTGTGTCCCGAATTGACGGCAAAGATATAGACACCCCAGTTGATTGTTACAAGGGCAGCGGACACGAAAATCCGTCCCCGCTTCTTCTTGTCCCGGAAGTGGGCAAGCCACGCCGTGTTTTTTTTGACAATCAGCAGCACCCCGACAAACACCAGCGAAAACACGATACGCGCCGCGAGAATGTGCAGGGAATCGACCGGAGAGAGGAGTTTCCAGTACGATGGGAACACGCCCCAGAGGAGGTAGGCAAAGAGCGCAAAGAGGGAACCTTTGGCCGTGCTTGTCATAAATTGGCCCCTTTATATTTAGCCGCGATGAATCATTCAATGGGCACCGTGCCGTAGGAATGGCAGAAACGCGCTCAACATTACGCCAGGGTCTTAGGGGTGGAACCCCTAGCAGTCTGTTGCACTTCATAACGAAACCGAGGGATGCCAGTTCAAATCTGAAGCGCGAATAAATGCTCGGAAGAGACCTCGTTTGGAGCCCAGTATCCTAAAGCCTTGCGCAGACGATTATTGATCTTTTCAACAATCCTGTCAAGCTTCCCTTGCGTCAGCCCTTCAAAGGAAGTCCCTTCGGGAGTGCCGTATCAGCCCGTTGGTATGCTCGTTCTGGAGAGCAGTCTTCGCCGAACTTCCCGGCAACTTCCCAGTTATCACCGTCTCCCCGCAGAACCAGGATAAACGCATAGAATTTTTTAGAGTTGCGAACCACACGAACAGGCACGAACGACATTGGATGGACTGGCCCCGGCAAGTGGACAACAGGCTAAGCCGCTTTTTTCAAAGTTACCATTGCCGGCGCCAGACAGTCAAGCGCCGAATGTATCCGGTTGCGGTTATGCCCCGATGTACTGAAATACCGAAACCCGTACCGCCGCCGCATTCTGCCTGCCGTCCAGGGTTTCCAGTTCCCGTTTCAGCGTCTTGAAAAAACTCTCCGCGCGCGCGTTGTCCCGGCAATTTCTCTTCCGGCTCACGCTCAGCCTTGCCTGAGGGCGCCACCTCTTCAAGGTTTCCCAAAACAGGGCTGGGCAATACTGTGCCCCCCGATCGGAATGAAAGAGCAGGCCGGCACGCGGCTTCCGGTTCCCGACGGCCGTCTCCAGGGTCCCCGCCGCATGGAAATCCCGGCTCAGCAGATTTTTGCAAACCGTAAGCCCGCAGGCGTTTAACCCGTATTTACGCGGCAGTTTCGCCAGCCTTTTATGGCTTGCCCACAGCCCGTACCGTTCCCGCAACCCCGCCTGTATCCGCCGCCGCCCGTACCGGCAGTGATGTTCCTCAACACAGGCCGTTCCCAGTACCGCCGCCAGACAAGCCTCTTCCTGTTTCCTCTGGCCGCTCCCGCCGGCAATACCCGCTCCGGCTTGCCCCTCATAATCCGGCCGTCCCGCTAACGGCGTTCCGGTCTTTATGCTCCCCTCATAAACTTATACGCCGTTGCCGGGGG
>JAIRNN010000285.1 GCA_031257995.1 Spirochaetaceae bacterium
ACGGGGCCGACGGGATTCCGTTTGAGACGCTTGAAGAGGCCTATGTTGCGGCTTTGGCCGATGCCGGCCGTAAAAAAATCATCGTTTTTTCAAACCCGATTGGGACGGACCCTGTTATGCTTGACCCGACAGGGAAAACGGTGGCCGGAGACGGTCTCATTACCATCGTGGGCAACAAGACGGGGGTAACGCTCCAAAGAAGCGTTGGGGACAACGGCACAGTGCTGAAAATCTCAGGCGGCGCGAAGATAGCGTTTGAAAACGTCATGATTAACGGGAATATGGTGCTGGGAAATACCGAAAAAAACGCGAATAAAGGCACTCTTGCGGTTACCGGAACGGATACTGAGGTTGCGCTCGGAGATGGGGTAGTGATCACCGGGGAAAAACACGTGTCGCCGGGGGTAGCTGACTGTTCCGGAATACTTGTTTCCGAGGGCGCGAAGGTCGTGATGAACGCGGGCAGCACCGTTACCGGGTGTTTCGGACTCAGCTCCCCGCTGGGCACCATTCTGGTACATGGAAGTGGTTCCCGTCTGGTGATAAGTGATGGCGTGCGCGTTTCGGGCAACTCAGGCGGTTTTGGCGGTGGTGTTGGTGTGCGGGCTGACGGCGAAGTTACTATGCACGGCAGGGTTATAAGCGGCAACACGGCTTTCTCCGGCGGCGGTGCCTATGTCGATAGCGGCACGTTCACGATGAACGGCGGCATCGTTTACGGCGATGAAAGCGCTGTCGCGGCATCGCCGAGAAATATTGCTAACGATAGCGGCACGGCGGTTTTCATCCGTAGCGGCGATTCAAATGTGGACACATCGGAAGTCACTCTCGACAAGAGAAGCTGATCCGTACAGGCTTTTAGCCCGTGAGCCACACGAACAGGCACGAACTTTTTCTTCGCGATCCTTTTACTCCGTTCGTGTAGTTCGTGCCGTTGGTTACCTAAATCGGAGTAACCTCACACCATACCCCTTGGAATAACGACCAGAAGCGCTATAGCAACAGAGTATCCGGGGGTTTTTCCATTTACGCGCAGACATCCACCCATTTTTCAGAGGCGGAATACTCGGCAAGCTCATCACAGTGCAACTCTATAGCCGAGTTGGCCGAACCGCAGGCGGGGAAAACGGTGGAAAACCGCCTCAAAGATTCGTCGAGATAGACTTTCACGCCGGGAGGCAGCGCAAACGGACAGATGCCGCCCACCATGTACCCGGTTTTCTCAAACGCTTCGGCGGGACTCAGCATTTTCGCCTTGACACCGAAAGTGTCTTTGTACTTCCGGTTGTCGATTTTTACGGTTCCGGCGCAAACCACCACAAAAACCGCTTCCTTGCCGCGCAGAGAGATGCTTTTGGCGATACGCGCCTCTTCCACTCCCAGCGCGGCGGCGGCTTCGGCCACCGTGGCCGTGGAACGGGACGATTCGATAACGTCTTTGTCACGTCCCCAGCGCGCCAAATATTTTTTCACTTTTTCAACCGGCATATTCCTTCCATAATATAACAATATAACGTGGTTCAAAGACAACTCGTATTATAGTGCTTATGCTGAGAAAATATAAGGCCGGGCGGGGGAAGTCGCGGCTACTTCGTTGCCGACCCCTCGTTCTCGCCCCTCCGGGGAATTGATAATGGAAAGTGGATGATGGAAAATGATAGGAAGGAAACGTACGGCATCCAAAATCCGCCATTTTCAATTATCAATTTTCCATTACCCCGAAGGGGAAAACCCCCGCAACGCACTCGGCTTCATGCCATGCCAATCAGTATTTTTACAAGCAGAAGCACTGTATAATGGTTTGTACGGGATGGATCGAGGGAATGGCAACACGATTGCTATTGGCAACGAAGCGGTTATGGCTTTCCCCCCTTTATATACATTCCGAGTGGAATCATTACAACATCATCCGGTGACGCAGCCAACTACGCGAACGCAAAGTACACAATCAGTGTTAATCACGGTTTTGAAACCGCCTCTGTTGGAAAAATATTCAAAAGATGGTATACTTGCCGTATGAAATCTGAAAACAAACTGATTCGTATACGATCAAAAGAAGCTTTTATCATTGATATGGACGGGGTCATCTACCACGGCAACCGGTTGCTCAAGGGGGCCGCCGAATTTGTGGACTGGCTTGCCCGCAACAATAAGGGCTTTCTCTTTCTTACCAATTCCAGCGAGCGTTCTCCGCTGGAGCTCTCCCAAAAGCTGGCCCGCTTAGGGGTAGAGGTGGAACCAAAACATTTTTACACCAGTGCTCTGGCTACTGCGGCGTTCCTCGCTACACAAAAGCCCGGCGGTTCGGCATATACCATAGGCGAACCCGGCCTTATCCAGGCCCTCTACGATGCCGGATTCACCATGAATAACGTCAACCCTGACTATGTGGTGGTGGGCGAAGGCCGGGGCTACAGTCTGGAGGCTCTGGAGCGGGCGGTTAAGCTGGTGCTTGGGGGCGCGCGGCTTATCGGCACCAACCCGGATCTGAACGGGCCTGCGGAGGATGGCTTGGTCCCGGCCTGCGGCTCCCTGGTCGCGCCCATCGAGCTGGCCGCCAACACCAAAGCCTACTTTGTCGGCAAGCCCAACCCCCTGATGATGCGCCACGGCCTGCGTCTGCTCAACGCCCAGCGGGAAAACACGGCCATCATCGGCGACCGGATGGACACGGACATTGTAGCCGGGGTGGAAGCCGAGATCGAGACCATTCTGGTCCTTTCGGGCGTTACTTCCCGGCAAGACATCTCCCGCTTTCCCTATCGGCCCCGGCATGTCTTGGAAGGGGTCTACGAGATTCCCGAATAAGGGTTGGTGAGGGAAGTCGCGGCTACTTCGTTGCCGACCCCTCGCTCCTCGCCCTACGCTACCCTCTCTGCGGGGGTTCCGCCCCCGCAACGCTCCCGGCCTTAATCATGGGCTTTAATCACGGTTCACCGCAGATGAACATAGATTGGACAGATGGTACCATAAATGGTGACACAGATGAAGAGAGTCACAGGTTGTCACGGATAGACAAAGACAGAACCTCATTTATTGCAGAGAGCATGAGAGTCTATTTAGATCATTGCGTATATAACAGGGCCGTCTATGCTTCATCGCCGGCAGGCGGCTCGGTCATTCGCTACGCTTATTGCCACGCCAAAACTCTGCCACATTTTTGCAGCCCTGGTTTTTGCTTCGCCAAGCCCTTATTCGGGCCGCAAAAAACGTCATAAATAACCGGAACGTTATGTACAATTGGGGTGAAATTATCTTGATAAAATAAAAACAATGGTATATGCTTTCCGTGTCAAAATAAAACACGATTTATGGAGGAAATATATGAACGTTAAACGGATCCACTTAAAGGTCATCGCCTTGCTGCTTTCAATAAGCATCATTCTTAACGCCTGTGCCACCGGCGAGGCCGCGCAAGGTGAAGCCGTGCAAAGCCAAGCCGGACTATCTGCGGCACAGTACGAACAGGCGATACGTAATGTGCGGGAACAAAACTTCAATGTCCTGCGCGGCATACTCAAGATGCATAGTACGTTCAGGGGGACAACGGAAAACGCGGGTCTAAAGCCGCGATTCGACTTTGACGATGAAAACTTTTCCGTTTTGAAGGCCAAATACGGGCTTCCGGCAATAGCTGGAACCGGCGGCGACCTTGAAAAATCCCTGAATATCCTGTTTTGGCTCTGCGAACATACCTGCCATGTTGGCGATTATGATAACCACGTTCCCATGAACGCCCTTGACTTGCTTGAGTACGCCTACGATACGGGCGCGGAGCAGGGGCTTAACTGTCTTAATCTGTCGTATATATTAACCGAATGTCTCTTGAGCTTGGGTATCCCGGTCCGCTGGGTTGGGCTGATGCCCTTTTCGCCCTACGATGCGGACAATCATGTCGTTACCCATGTGTATATCGCGGAACTTGGCAAGTGGATCATGCTTGACCCGACATGGGAAGCCTATTTTAAGGACGCGGAGGGGAACATTCTGGACGTAGTCGAGCTTCGTGGTTTCCTGGCAGACGGCAGGGAGGTGTTTCTGAACGAGGAGTTTTCCTATAACGGCACTGACCTTATCACGAATGATGATGAGGTGCGGTGGTACAAGCAGTATCTGGCAAAAGACCTGTTTTATTTTAACACATCCGAGACAAGCGGTTTCGGGAGGGACAATTCCGGCAGGGGTTTAACCGTCTGTCCGGCCGGGTACAGTCCGTTTGTGTCAAGGATGTACGGATTGGAATATCGGATAGAATTTGCCAGAACATACGAGGGTTGGGATGAAGCGGTTCGGGAATCGTATATTGCATCTACCACGAAGCAGATTGAAAACATGAGAAGGCTTTTCGAGGAAGATAAAGATGCCGCAGAAGAAGCATATCTCTATATATCCCTTGAAGACTTTTTGGCAAAGCCTTGAGTTGTAAACGCATAGAAAGATAAAAAGCGCCCCAACTCCGCATAGCAGGGCCTTTGACGACCAAAGCAATATAAAAAGCAACAATTTCGATTATACCGAATGGCACAAAAAATTGTGGAAGGATAAAAGACCGCTTCTCTTTGTGATTTGATCCAGACCGCAATTTACCATTATTGGTATTAGGTGTTTTAAAGCAGGCCAGCTATAATACGCCACCCGGAGCAGGCCGGAAGAACGGCCATTGTTTTACCGAACAGAAAAATTACGATGCGGCCCGCAAGACGGCCGGGTACTTCCGGTGCGGCACCCCCGCCAGGCAGGAGGCGCCGGCGGAAGTGTATAAATACCTGTGCCCGCCGTATAACTGCTGGTATCCGTCGTTCAGGCTTATAGATAAGGTAAAACAGGCGGACGAGCGGTACCGGAAGGTGTATGAGAAGTTCCCGGCAACCCCGTACCAGCGGTTGCTGGAGTCCCCTGAGGCGATCGGGGAAAGCAAAGTGGAACTTAAGCGGCGGTTGTGGCGGGCCGAATCCGGCAGCGTTGAATACGGGATTAAACCATGCGGTTGAAAGGCTCTTGAAAACAAACCGTGAAAAGGCAAGTATGAAACATGCCTCCTGTCAGGAGGCGGGACAGGCCGAAGCGGTCTGATTTCGGCTGGGTTTTGGGTTTGAGAAACCGGACTCCTTTTCGCCTAGATTAATTTTGAGGCAATGCGACCTATTGACAAATCATTTTACCTGTGATATATTATCTATAAGCCATGCAGTACTTCGACACTCACGCTCATATAGGGCTCATTTATGACGACCCTATTGAACAGCTTTTTGTTACTCAGGAGGCGCGTCAAGCCTCCGTGTCGCGGATCATCTCGATCTGCAACAGTCTCAGTGACTTTAACCGGGTGTATAACAACCTGATTTCCGCGCCGAATGTGTATCATGCGGTTGGGGTCTCGCCATCGGAGGTGCAACGGGCGGGCAAGACATGGCAGACAGATGTCGAGAAATTGGCCAAACTACCCCGGATTGTCGCGATCGGGGAGACCGGCTTGGACTATTACCACAAGTTCGGCGACAAGAAGTCTCAGATCGAGCTGTTTATTGGGCATCTTGACTTGGCCGAGCGGCTTGGCCTTCCGGTGATCGTTCACAACCGTGAGGCGGGCTACGATATTCTCGACATTCTCAAGGACCGGATCCCGTCTCGGGGCGGCGTTTTTCACTGTTACTCCGAAGACGCGCGGTATGCCGAAAGAGTGCTTGCCTCCGGGTTGAATGTGTTTTTCTCTTTTGCGGGCAACCTTACCTACCGGAATGCGCGGAATCTGCACGAGACGGTCGCCGTGCTGCCGCTTGACCGCATCCTCATCGAGTCGGAAAGTCCGTTCATGGTGCCGGCCGATTTCCGGGGTAAGCGCAATATGCCGAAATATCTTTCGATTACCGCGCAGTATCTTGCCGATATGCTCAGCATAAGCGACGAGGAGCTGGCCAAGGCGCTCTGGGAGAATTCCAACCGGTTCTTCGGCCTTCCGAACGATGGGGCTCCGTAACCCGGTCAGAATCGGCGGCGTTTTCCTTCAGGGCAACCTGTTTCTCGCCCCGGTCGCGGGTTATACGGACCGTGTCTTTCGCGGTCTGTGTGTGGATCACGGCGCGGATTTTACCTTCACCGAGCTGATCTCAAGCGAGGCGCTCTTTCGGAACAGCGCGAAGACGTTCCCCCTTCTTGAACGCGCCGCTAACGAAATGCGGTACGGGATTCAGCTTTTCGGCTCGGATCCCGCTGTGATGGCGGCAGCGGTTGCCGCGATCGCTCCGTTTCGCCCCTCCGTCATCGACATCAACGCCGGGTGTCCCGTTCCCAAAGTGGTAAAAACCGGCGCGGGATCGGCGCTGATGAAAACGCCGGGGCTCTTGGGAGAGATTGTGGCGGCTGTCGTAAAGGCTGCCAGGGGGCTGTCCCCGGACGAAGGGGCTGTCCCCGGACGAAGGGGCTGCCCCCAGACGAAGGGGCTGCCCCCAGACGAGGGGGCTGTCCCCGGCAGAGGGAGCTGTCCCCAAACGAGGAGGCTGTCCCTCAACGAGGGGCCTGTCCCCAGTGGAGGGGGCTGTCCCCCGGCAGGCGAGTGCCCGGTTCCTGTCACTGTTAAAATCCGTTCAGGCTGGGATTCCTCGGCCCTCAACTATCTGGAATGCGCGAAAATCGTGCAGGAATCGGGAGCCGCGATGGTTACGCTCCATGCCCGCACCCGTGCTCAAGGGTACGGCGGCACGGCGGGCTGGGAACACATCGCTCGTCTGACGGACGAGATGGACATTCCCGTCTGCGGTTCAGGAGATCTTTTTACGGCGGTGGATGCGGAACGAATGCTCTCCGAAACCCATTGCGCCGCCGTGATGTTCGCACGGGGCGCGTTGGGCAACCCCTTCATCTTTGAGGAAACACAATGCTTGTTCGAAAAAACGCCCTACACACCGCCTCCGTCTGAGCAATACATCGAAACCGCGTTAGCCCATCTGCGTTCCGCTATTGTGGTTGTCGGTGAAGAAGCCGCCTGCCGCACGATGCGGACCCACTTTTGCCGCTACCTCAAAGGTGTTCCCCATGCCGCCACGTTGCGCTACCGGATCGTACGGGCCAAAACGTTACGGGAATACGAGGATGCGGTTTCCATTGATTAAGAACTTATCCGGGGATAAAAAGCAGCCGAAAAGGAAGAATGAAACGGGACAAAGGGACCGGGATTAGGTCATGGGAACTAAGCGATGAACGGTGGGGAGCGGTTAAGGCGTTTGAGTCCGAACACCGGCGGGACGAAAACCGAGACTATAGGAGGAA